>JALTNO010000338.1 GCA_027000645.1 Paracoccaceae bacterium
TGCTCACCTTCAGGGTCAGGTCCGACACGGGCCGGTTGGCGGGCCCCACGGCGAGGTTCCATGGCAGGCAGATCTCGCCGGCCGTGAACGGCAGCTCAGTCACGGCTCCGTCCAGTACCACCACCCGCGCCCCTGCCGGCGCGGGGTTGCCGATGGCATGTTCCGTCGAGCGCTGACCGCGCAGGAGCGTGGTCAGGCGATAGCGGCCGGGGGCGATGAGCGTCACGTCGCGGGCCTGCAGCACCTCCCATGTTCCCGGCGCACTCTCCACGGCGAAGGCATTGGCGCCGGCGCTCCCGGCGCAGGCGGATCAGCTCGGCCTCGACGGGCGCGGCGGTTCGGGCGGCCGAGATAGCCGAACGCATCCGTGCGGCGGGTGATGATCCGGCCGAGTATCTCGACATCACCTACCGCGTTCCCGAGCGCCGGTTTTCCGCGTGGCCCGCGGCCCTGCGCGAGGGCTTCGCGGACGCCCGGACCGAAACCATCGGAAAACCCGCATTCCGGCTCGAATCCCGAGCCCGGTAGCGCGCGGTGGCGGAGCGCCCGTGCGGTGACGCCGGGCAGGTTCCCCTTCGGCACCCGGTCATCCCCGCCGCCGCGCAACGTACTGGATCCGAAGGACGGTACCGTCGTCATCGACTACTTCACCGAGTTCGCAATTACCCCGGCCACGGAGGTGAACTTCGATCTGGCCAACACCAGCCCGGCCTCATGGATGCGATCTTCCAGGATGTGAACATGGCGGTGGATGCCACCTGGTACTCGGCCGGTGGCGCCCCCGTGCCCGTCCGGGTGATCCGCAAGGCGCCGGATGAGGAGACCTCCTTCGGGTCGGCGCAGATCCTGTCGGAGACGACGCTGGTTGATGCGCGTGTCTCCGAGATGGCGAACCCCAGGCCCGGCGATGGCATCAGCATTGGCGCGGACAACTTCGTGATCCAGGGCGAGCCGAAACGCGACCGGGATCGGCTCATCTGGACCCTGGAACTGGTGCCGGCGTGAAGCTGAAGATCGACTTCGAGCCTGATCTGGGCGCCATGCTGCAGGAAGAGGTCGGGGCTGGCGAGCGGGCCGTGAAGGCGGCGATGAACGAAGCCGGAGGGGATCTGAAACAGGCCTGGCGTCGGCAGATCACCGGCGCAGGTCTCGGCCACCGCCTGCCACGCACCATCCGCAACCGCACCTATCCGCAGCAGGGCGACAGCCTCGATGCTGCCGCTTTCGTCTGGTCGAACGCCCCCGAGATCATCTCGGCCCATGATCGTGGCGTGCTGATCCGCTCGAAGGCAGGCTTCTGGCTGGCGATCCCGCTTCCCGCCGCCGGCAAGGGGCGTGGCGGGGCGCGGCTCACGCCCGGCGAATGGGAGAAGCGGCGCGGCATGCGGCTCAGGTTCGTCTATCGCCGCCGCGGGCCCAGCATGCTGGTGGCCGACGGGCGGCTCAACAGCCGGGGGCTGGGGGTGGCCTCGCGGTCCAAGATTGGCCGCGGCCGCGCCACCGTGCCGATCTTCCTGCTGGTCCCGCAAGTCAGGCTGCCGAAGCGGCTGGATCTCGACCGGGACGCCGAGCGGGCGCTCGACAGCGTGCCGGGGTTGATCGTGGCGAACTGGCTTGAAACCCGCCTCTGAAGCCGATGGTCGACAGCCTTCCCAGATTGGCATATATTGCCAATGAAGGAGAATACGCCATGGCCACGAGAAACGTCGTCCTCACCGAAAGCCAGTCCGCGATGGTCGATCGCTTGGTCGCCTCGGGGCGCTACCAGAACGCCAGCGAGGCCCTGCGCGCGGGGCTGCGGCTTCTGGAGCGCGAAGAAGCGCAACTCGATGCGCTGCGCGCGCGGCTCGAGACCGGCCTGGACGAGGCCCGACGCGGCGATCTTGCCGAGGGCTCGGGTGAGGACGCCATCCGTCGGGCGTTCCATACCGCGCGGTCCGGTCGGTGATCGGCAAGCCTTGGCGCCTGACGCGAGCAGCCGAAGCATCGCTCGTCGACATCGCGCTCTGGACGTTCACGACATTCGGCCCCCGGCAGGCCGAGGCCTATGAAGCCGACCTGATCGGGCGCTGCGACGCGATCGCGCGGGGCGAAGCGCCATGGCATAGCTGCAGCAGGGTCATCGACCCGCGCCTGCCCGAAGATCTGCGCTTC
Organism: Paracoccaceae bacterium; assembly: GCA_027000645.1. GTDB lineage: Bacteria > Pseudomonadota > Alphaproteobacteria > Rhodobacterales > Rhodobacteraceae > Jhaorihella. The sequence goes on from JALTNO010000338.1 coordinate 2,155, forward strand.
ACCCGCTGCGGCGAGCATCTGATCGTGTTCGTGGATGAGCCCGACCGGGTGATCATCATTGATGTCCTGCACGGCCGACGCGATCTACCCGCGCGACTGACGGAGTTGCTGCGCCGGGGCGACTGAACGGCCCTCTCAACCATTCGAGGCTTCGATGCCGACCCCCCGCGAAACCATCCTCGCCGCGCTGCACGCGCGGCTCTCGGCGCTGCCGGCCACCGTCCTGCGCAGCGAGGTGCTGCCCGAGCGGGTGCCCGCGGGTGGGCTGGTAATCCTCCGCGACGGCGAGCCGGGGGAGCCGGAGGTGACGCTGTCCCCGGTGCGCTATCACTGGCAGCACCGGGCGGAACTGGAAGTGGTTGTGCAGGGCAAGACCTCTGCTAACCGGGATGCGGCGTTTGATGTGCTGACCGCTGCCATCGGCACCGCCCTTGCCGCTGACCGCAACAATCCCGACGCCGAGACCATCGCAATTGCGCAGCAGAAGCAGGCGCAGATGGCGCAGCAGAAGCGGCTTGAGGACGCCAAGATCGCCGAGACAGAGGGCAAGGCCCAAGAGGCTCTTGCAAAACGCCACAGACATCGAAGTGTTTTAGGTTGCGTTACAAAATAGTTATGCGATTTCAGGGCGTTATGAAAAATTCACCAGAACACCGCAGTCATGAGGTTCAGAGAAAAACGGCCCGGAGAGACCGATTTCGGCCGTTTTGCGCAGGAGAAGGTGAATAGCTACCCCGCTTAACCCTTGAAAACAACGGGAAAATCATGGTGCGGCGGGGAGGGAGAAACATTCCGCTCAGGACAGTGGCGGAGGGAATGGACCTGCCAGCAAACCTTCTCTGGAGCCGGAGCCACCCAGGCTGACCTCAGGTCAGCGCACTGGCAAGCGCCTTGCTGAATCGTTTGAGG
>JALTNO010000339.1 GCA_027000645.1 Paracoccaceae bacterium
CGCCCGCGCCTATGCCGCATCCTCCGATCTGGAGGCCATGGTGGACGCGGTGGACCGGGCACTCCAGCGCATCGGCCACCGCGTCCACCATGGCCTCCAGATCGGAGGATGCGGCATAGGCGCGGGCGTAGTCATCCCATTCCATGGTCATGGACGAGGCCTTCACATGGTGCCAGTAGGCGCTTTGCAGCCAGGCCTCGGGCGCGCGGGTGGAATAGAAGAAGACGATCTCGACACCGGGAAAGCGGCGCGCGGCGATGGCGGCCATTCTGGCGGCCAGAACCGGGGCGGCGGAGAAGTCGGCCAGCTTGCCCCGCCCCGGCAGGTGACCCGAAAGCTCTTCCGCCGACAGGCACAGCACCCGCCCGCGCGGCGGGCGCAGCCCGTCGAGGAAGGCCTTGAAGCGGGCCGAGAACTTGAACAGCGATACCGGGTCGCGCCAGGTGGAATAGCCCCGCGCCGCGGACACGATCATGCGCATCTGCCCGCGCAGCACGCTTTGCATCCACGGGCGCAGGGTCGGGCGGTTCGCCTTCAGCACATGCTGGATGGTCGAGGTGCCGGTCTTGTGAAAGCCGGGATGAATCACGATCCGGCGCGGCATCGGGCCTGCCCCCCGTCGCGCGCCATCAAAGCAGCCCTTCGGGCGGATCGGCGACGATGCGCCCGGCGGCGAGATCCACCGTCGGCACCGTGGCCCGGGTGAACGGCAGCAGCACGGTCTTCGACTGCCCCTCAAGCCGGATCTCGAGCAGATCGCCCGCCCCGTGGTTGAGCACCGCCTTGACCCGGCCCAGAAGCGCGCCCCCGGTGTCGCGGACCTCGAGCCCGATCAGGTCGGCATGATAATATTCGTCGTCGGGCAGCTCGGGCAGCCGGTGGCGCGGGGCGTAAAGGCGGGTGCCGCGCAGCGCGTCGGCCTGTTCCTTCGTTGCAACCCCGCCCAGCCGCGCGGCAAACCCGCCCTTGATCGGGCGCGTCAGGCGGATCGTGAACTGCTTTGCGCCGTCGGCGGTGGTCAGCGGCGCATAGGTTTCGATGTCTTCGGGGCGGGCGCAGAAGCTTTTCAGCCGCACCTCGCCGCGCACGCCGAAGGCGCCGGCGATGGCGCCAAGGCAGATCAGGTCGTCGGGTTCCGTATCGGTCATCGCGATTCAGCGGGACTCCACTGGCAGGGCCGGGCGCCGCCTTTCCCAGCCGGCGGTTTCCAGTTCCGGCACCCGTGATAGCGCCTCGGGCCAGCCGATGCAAAAATATCCCACCAGCCGCCAGCTTTCGGGCACCGCGAGGTCGCGGGCCAGCCGGTCGGGGTCCAGTACCGACACCCAGCCCAGGCCCAGCCCCTCGGCCCTGAGCGCCAGCCAGAACAGCGTGATCGCGGCCACCACCGAATAGCGGCGCGTCTCGGGCATGGAGGCCGCACCCAGCCCGTGGCCCTTGGCCGTCGCGTCGTCGCAGAAGACGGCCAGCTGCACCGGCGCCTCCTCCATCCCCGACAGCTTGAGCGAGGCGTAAAGCCGCGCGCGATCGCCGGAATAGCCCGCCAGGGCGGTGGCGTTGGCCGCGCGGAAATTGGCAAGCGCCGCGGCGCGGGCAGCTTCGCTTTCCACCCTGAGGAGGCGCCAGGGTTCGCTCAGCCCCACCGAGGGCGCCAGCCGGAACGATTCGAGGCAGCGCGTCAGCACTGCCTCGTCCACCGGGTCGGGGCGGAACCGGCGCACGTCGCGCCGGAGCCGCATCAGCTGGTAAAGCCGGTCGCGGAACGCATCCGAAAACTCGGGGGAAGAACCGGGGGAAGATCCGGGCGTCCGCGCCGTCATCGGGTCACTCCGAAGCGGCCTCTTCGGCTTCGGCGGCCTTGGAGGCCTTCTCCTCGGCGCGTTCCTGCGCCTTCTTGCCGGGCACGGCCTTTTTCGGGTTGTTGCGCTCGGCCTTTTCGCGCAGGCCGGCGGCTTCGAGGAAGCGGGCCACCCGGTCGGTGGGCTTGGCCCCGCGGTCGAGCCAGAACTGGACGCGTTCCACGTTCATCTTCACGCGCTCTTCGCTGTCCTTGGGCAGCAGCGGGTTGTAGGTGCCCAGCTTCTCGATGAAGCGGCCGTCGCGGGGCATTCGGCTGTCGGCCGCGACGATGCGGTAGAACGGGCGTTTCTTGCTGCCGCCACGGGCAAGACGGATTTTCATGGCCATTTTCTGTTTCTCCTTTGAATGGCAGGTCAGGACGGGCGGGGCCCGCCTTCAGCTCTGGTGTCTCTGGTGGTGCCGGATGACTTCGGCGATGATGAAGTTGAGGAACTTGCGGGCAAATTCCGGGTCGAGGTCGGCCTTGCGGGCCAGGTCTTCAAGCCGCGCGATCTGTTGCGCCTCGCGCGCCGGATCGGACGGGGGAAGGTCGTGTTCGGCCTTGAGCCGGCCCACCGCCTGGGTGTGCTTGAACCGCTCGGCCAGGGTATAGACCAGGATCGCGTCCAGCCGGTCGATGGACTCGCGGTGCTCCTTCAGCAGTTCGGCCGCGCGGGTGATGTGGTCGTCAGTCAAGAGCCCAGCCTTTCGGTTTGAACATCGGGTCGGCGTAGTGGCCGATTTCCATCTCGATCCCATGTGCCAGCTGGGTGCCGTCCAGTTCTTCCGGCGAGGGGTGACGATAGACCACGTCATGCCCGTCCACCGTGGGGGCGGCCGGATCCTTCCTTGCGCCCAGGCGTTCGGCAAGGCGGATGGAGTCGAGGTTCTTCGGATCGATGTAGCTGACGGCGGTTTTCCAGCCCAGCTGGCGGTAGAAGTAGTTGCGCGCGGCATGCGTGGCTTCGAGCGCGATGCCGCGCCCGGCCACTTCGGGCCAGATCACCCAGGCGATTTCCGCCTCGGGCCACATGGCGGGTTTCCAGCCCCCCGCCATGCCGTAGGTTTCGTCGGTATCGCGGTCGTGGATCATCCACATGCCGAAGCCCCGGATCCGCCAGTGGCCGATTTCGGCGGCATAGAGCATCCAGCTTTCGTAGGGATTGAGCGGCCCGCCCATGAACCGGGCGCGGTAGCTGGTGAAGGTGGACTTGAAATTCGGGTAGTCCTCGGGCTCGGGGCCGCGAAGGATCAGCCGGGTGGTTTCGATGACGGGAATGTTCTTGGGCATCAGGCATAGGCCTCCACGCCGCCATCGGCCAGCTCGGAGGGGCCCGGGTGGCGCCAGACATGCATGAACCCGTGGCGCTCATGGGTAAAATCCCCGTCCGGGCGCGCGCCCAGGCGGGCAGCCAGCGCGGCGGATCTGTCGTTGCCCGGCTTGACCAGGCTGATCGCCGTTTGCCAGCCCAGCACGTCATAGGCATAGGCGCGTGCGTGCAGGGCGGCTTCGGTAGCATAGCCGCGGCCTTCGAAGCCGTTGAAGATGTCCCACCCGATTTCCGGCTCGGGCCAGCCTTCGGGATCAAAGAGGCCGATCAGACCCACGGCTTCGCCGGTGTCGCGGGCCTCGGCGATCCAGCGGCCGAATCCCTTGAGCGCCCAGTGGCCGATCTCCATCGCCAGCATCCGCCAGCTGCCTTCGGGGGTGAGCGGGCCGCCGACGAATTTCGCGCGCTCCGAGGCGTAGAATTCCGCGAAAGGCGGGAAATCCTCGGCCCGGGGCGCGCGCAGGATCAGGCGCGGGGTTTCAAGCGTCGGGATGGCGAAGGTCACTGGACAATCTCCCACCGGGGCGTGAATTGCGCCCACCCTCGGGTCGCGCGCGAACCTTCGTTGCGCTTCGAACCGGCTCGAGACGGGTTATGCGGCCATCCCTGTCCCATCAGTTCACTTCTTCTTTCCCAGCCCCGACAGCCCCGGCGGCAGTGCCATGCCGCCGCCCAGGCCCGGCAGGCCGCCGCGCCCGCCCATCTGGCGGGCCGCCGCCTCAAGCGCCTTCGGGTCCATGCCCGCGGCCAGCTCCTCGGGGCCGGCGCCCTTGCCGAACATGCCCTTCATGGCCTGTTTCAGCATCTTGCCCTTGCCCATGCGGCCCATCTTCTTCATCACGTCCGCCATCTGCCGCTGCATCTTCAGCAGCTTGTTGAGTTCGGACACCTCCAGCCCGGCGCCGGCGGCAATGCGCTTTTTCCGGCTGGCCTGAAGGATCTGCGGATTGGCGCGCTCCTTCTTCGTCATCGACTGGATGAGCGCGATCTGGCGGCGGATCATCCGATCGTCGATCCCGGCCTGCTGGACCTGTTTGGCCATCTTGCCCATGCCGGGCAGCATGCCCATCATGCCCTCCATGCCGCCCATCTTCAGCATCTGTTCGAGCTGCAGCTTCAGGTCGTTCATGTTGAACCGGCCCTTGGCCATGCGGCGCATCATCTTCTCGGCCTGCTCGGCCTCGATGGTTTCCTGCGCCTTCTCGACCAGCGCCACGATGTCGCCCATGCCGAGGATGCGGCCGGCGATGCGCTCGGGCTCGAATGTCTCAAGGGCGTCCATCTTCTCGCCCACGCCGACAAAGCGGATCGGCTTGCCGGTGACCGCCCGCATGGACAGCGCCGCGCCGCCGCGCCCGTCGCCGTCCATCCGGGTCAGCACCACGCCGGTAATGCCGATCTTGGCGTCGAATTCCTCGGCCACCTCGACCGCCACCTGCCCGGTCAGGCCATCGACCACCAGCAGCGTTTCGCGCGGCTCGACGACGTTGCGGACGTCCTCGACCTCCTGCATCAGGGTTTCGTCGATATGCAGCCGCCCGGCGGTGTCGAGGATATAGACGTCATAGCCGGCCAGCGCGGCCTGCTGCTTCGCGCGGCGGGCGATGTCCACCGGCTTCTGCCCCGGCACGATGGGCAGGGTATCGACGCCGATCTGCCGGCCCAGGATGGCAAGCTGCTCCATCGCCGCCGGGCGGTAGACGTCGAGCGAGGCCATCAGCACCCGCTTGCCCTCCTTCTCGGTCAGGCGCCTGGCGATCTTGGCGGTGGTGGTGGTCTTGCCGCCGCCCTGGAGACCCACCATCAGGATCGGGGCGGGCGGGTTGTCGATCTTGAGCTTGCCAGGGTCGCCTTCGCCGCGCAGCACGTCCACCAGCGCGTCATGGACGATCTTGACCACCTGCTGGCCCGGCGTGACCGATTTCGTCACCGCCTGGCCGGTGGCCTGCTCCTGTACCTTCTTCACGAAGTCGCGGGCCACAGGCAGCGACACGTCGGCTTCGAGCAGCGCGACGCGGACCTCGCGCAGGGCGGTTTTCACGTCGTCTTCGGACAGCGCGCCCTGCCGGGTCAGGCGATCGAAGACGCCCGAGAGGCGTTCGGACAGATTTTCAAACATGTCTTCGGCCTCCTTCGCCGGTTTCCATGTGCCGCCCCTCGGCCAAGAGACGACGGTGCGCTCCACAATCACCCCATGGGCACATCCAAACGACACGCGCCCCCATGGGCGCGACGCGCTGATGGGGGGCGATCCCTGGACGGGCCGGGGACCGGAAGGTGTGACGCTTCCGGGTATCGGCGCCGCAGTTAGAGGGTTTGCCCGCGCGAGTCAAGCCGGGCGGCGGCGCGCAAGCGCGCCATTGCATGTTCAGGCAAGACCGGCAAGAAATGAACGCAGAGTGGGTTGGCGCACGGGGCGCGGGTCGGATGGCGATGGAAAACTGGGACGAGGTGCGCACCGCCTATCAGGTGGCGCGCATGGGCACGGTCAGCGGCGCCGCCCAGGTCCTTGGCGTGCACCACGCCACCGTGATCCGGCACATCGACGCGCTGGAGGCACGGCTGGGGGTCAAGCTGTTCCAGCGTCACGCGCGGGGATATACGCCGACCGAGGCCGGGATGGACCTGCTGCGCGTGGCGCAGGCGACCGAGGACCAGTTCAACCAGCTGGCCGGCCGGCTCAAGGGGCAGGGGGAAAGCGTCTCGGGCGAGCTGGTGGTCACTTCGCTGGACGCGCTGGCGCCGCTGATCGTGCCGGTACTGACCGCGTTTCAGGCCGCCCATCCGGGGCTGATCCTGCGCTATCTCACCGGGGCGCGCCTGTTCCGCCTGGAATATGGCGAGGCGCATGTGGCGATCCGCGCCGGCAACCCGCCGGAGCAGCCCGACAACGTGGTGCAGAAGTTCCTCACCCAGCGCATGGGGCTGTATGCCAGCGCCGATTATGTGGCCCGTCACGGAAAGCCACGCGCTGCGCCGGATTTCGCGCGGCATTGCTTCATCGGGGCTGACGACGCCGGCAGCCGCGCCCCCTACAATCGCTGGCTGCGCGAAAACGTGCCGGAAGAGGCGATCACCTTCCGCTGCTCTGACGGCTTTTCCATGCGCGAGGCGGTGCTGGCCGGGGCGGGCATCGGCTTCATGCCCCGGTGGGAGGCCACCCGCCATCCCGACCTGGTCGAGATCGTCGAGCCTCGCCCCGAATGGTCCGGCAAGCTGTGGCTGGTGACCCATGTGGACCTGCACCGGTCGAACAAGGTGCAGTCCTTTCTTTCCTTCCTGAAGAAGAAGGCGCGGGAGTGGCCGGTATGAGCGCGGCGGCGCAGCCGGCCGGCGCTTCCGCCGCCGGTGCTTTCGCCACTGCCGCGCCGGAGGCGGCATGAGCGAACAGGCCCGCGGGCATCTGGCGATGCTGACCTTTTCCGCGCTGGTGGCGGGGTCGTTTTCGCTGGGCTCGATGATTGCCAACGACATTGCTCCGGCGGCGCTGAATGCGCTGCGCTTCTGGATTTCGGCGGCGGTGATCGGAGGCATCGCCCTGGCCACCACCGGCCTGCCGCGCCGGCATTTCCGGGCGCCGTGGCGGTTTCTGCTGCTTGGGGGCACCTTCGCCGCCTATTTCGTGCTGATGTTCGAGGGGCTCAAGACCGCGCCGCCGGTCAGCGCGGCGGCGGTGTTCACGCTGACCCCCATCATGGCGGCGGGCTTCGGCTGGCTGCTGCTGCGCCAGATCACCACCGCGCGGATCGCCGCCGCGCTGGCGGTCGGCGCGGTCGGGGCGCTGTGGGTGATCTTCCGTGCCGATCTGGACGCAATGCTGGCGTTGCGCATTGGCAGGGGAGAGATGATCTATTTCTGGGGCTGCGTGGCGCATGCGCTCTATACGCCGATGGTGCGGCGCCTCAACCGGGGCGAGCCCGTCATTGCCTTTTCCTTCGGCATGATGGTGGCCGGGGGGGGCGTGCTGACGATCTATGGCTGGAGCGACATTCTGGCGACCGACTGGGCGGCGCTGCCGGCGCGGGTCTGGATCGGGCTGATCTACGTGTCGATCTTCGCCAGTGCGATGACCTTCGTGCTGTTGCAGTTCGCCACCCTGCGCCTGCCTTCGTCCAAGGTCATGGCCTATACCTATCTCACCCCCAGCTGGGTGATATTGTGGGAAATCGCGCTGGGCAACGGCGCGCCGCGCGGGCTGACGCTGGTGGGCGTGGCGCTGACGGTCGCGGCGCTGGTCATGCTGCTGGAGAATGACGGCCCGCGCTTCGGCGCCGGGCGGAGGGCGGCCTGAGGCGGTTCAGCCGGCGCCGTCCTCGCGGTCCGCGGTGTCAGCCGGGTCGGGGGCCGGGCCGAACTCGAATTCGAGGAAGCGTTCGAAGGCATCGAGGTTGACCGGCTCGAACTGGCCGAAGCCCTGCATCCAGACGCTGGCGGCGCGCAGCGCGTCGGGCTCGAGCTTGCACCATTTCACCCGGCCGCGCTTTTCCTGGCTGATCAGCCCCGCCCGGGTCAGAATCGCAAGATGCTTGGAAATCGCCGCCAGCGACATCTCGAACGGTTCGGCCACATCCGTCACCGCCATGTCATCTTCCAGAAGCATGGTCAGGATGGCCCGGCGGGTCGGGTCGGCAAGGGCCGAAAACACGGCGTCGAGATCATCGCTCATGCCGAGGCCATAGGCCGGGCCGGGAAAATCGTCAACCGGATGGTTGAATATGCAAACCCGCCCGGTTTTGCGCTAACGGCGGCTGCGGCGGAATCGCCCCGCCTGCGGAACGTGGAAATAAACTCAACGATTTCCGTTGGTTACCCGGAATCCGCGGTGCGTATCGAGAGCGTTGACTCCACGGCGCGGGCACCCTAATCCAAGCGCAACCAAGCGTGGGGTTTGCGCGTGTGACCGAAGACCTGTCCGAGGACGAGCGAAAGCGCCGGCTGGAACAGCTGGAGCAGCGCATCGCAGCGGCGCGGCAGGAACTGGAACCGAAGCCCCGCGTGGACAAGACCGCCGATCAGGCGCAGCTGGCCTGGCGGATGGTGATCGAGCTTGTAACCGGTCTGCTGATCGGTTTCGGCATGGGGTACGGGCTGGACAGCCTGTTCGGGACGATGCCCGTTTTCCTCGTGCTGTTCACATTGCTGGGGCTTGCCGCGGGCATTCGCACGATGATGCGAAGCGCGCAGGAGGCCCAGACGACACAGGCGGCCGAGAGGGCCGCGGGCGAAGACGAGAGGGACTGAACGTGGCAAGCGACGCGCAGGCGGTTGAACAGATGGCGGAGGAAGGCGGCCTCGTCTTCCATCCGATGGAGCAGTTCGAGATCAAGCCGCTTTTCGGCGGGACCGAGATTGCCTGGTACACGCCCACCAATGCCACCCTGTGGATGGGGGTCGCGATCCTTGCGATCATCGGACTTCTGATCCTGGGCACCTCGAAGCGGTCCATCATTCCGTCGCGCCTGCAATCGGTGGCGGAGCTGGCCTATGGCTTCATCTACAAGATGGTCGAGGACATCTGCGGCAAGGAGGGGGTGAAGTATTTCCCCTATGTCATGACGCTGTTCATGTTCATCGTCACCGCGAACTTCCTCGGGCTGCTGCCGCTGGCCTTCACCACCACCAGCCACATAGCGGTCACGGCGGTGATGGCGATGCTGGTCTTCCTCTCGGTCACCGTGCTGGGCTTCGTGCTGCACGGGGCAAGCTTTCTCGGCCTGTTCTGGATCAGCTCAGCGCCGCTGGCGCTGCGCCCGATCCTGGCGCTGATCGAGGTGATCTCGTATTTCGTGCGGCCGATCAGCCACTCCATCCGACTTGCCGGCAACATGATGGCCGGTCACGCGGTGATCAAGGTGTTCGCGGCTTTCGCGGCGATCGAGCTTCTGTCCCCGGTGCCGATCCTCGCGATCACGGCGATCTATGCGCTCGAGGTGCTGGTGGCCTTCATCCAGGCCTATGTCTTCACCATTCTGACTTGCGTGTACCTCAAGGACGCGCTGCACCCGAATCACTGACAACGAACCAAACCCAATCACACCAATTCCACTGTAAGGAGAGAAACCATGGAAGGTGAAATCGCGATCACTGGCGCCGAGCTGATGAAGATGGGCGCCTATATCGGGGCCGGTCTGGCCAGCGCCGGCATGGGCGGCGCCGCCGTCGGTATCGGTCACGTGGTCGGCAACTACCTGTCGGGTGCCCTGCGCAACCCGTCCGCCGCCGCCGGTCAGACCGCGACCATGTTCATCGGTATCGCATTCTCGGAAGCGCTGGGCATCTTCTCGTTCCTGGTGGCGCTTCTGCTGATGTTCGCCGTCTGATCCCCTTCGGAACCTTCATCCTTACGGTCGGGCGGCGCGTTGTGGCGCGCTGCCCGATGTAGGTCAAGTTCCCGAGGAGAACGACATGGCAACCGATATCCAAGAGGCCGGGAAGGCCGTCGCCGAAGTCGGCGAAGCCGCTGAAAAGGCGGGCATGCCGCAGCTGGACTTTTCGACCTTTCCGAACCAGATCTTCTGGCTCGTGGTCACGCTGGTCGTGATCTACCTGATCCTGTCGCGCGTGGCCCTGCCGCGGATCGGCGCCATCCTTGCCGAGCGGCAGGGAACCATCACCAACGATCTGGCGGCGGCCGAGGAACTCAAGGCCAAGGCGGTCGAGGCCGAGAAGGCCTACGAAAAGGCGCTGGCCGATGCCCGGGCCGAGGCCCAGCGCATCGCTGCGCAAACCCGCGCCGAGATCCAGGCCGAGCTGAACGAGGCGATCGCAAGGGCCGATGCCGAGATCGCGGCCAAGGCGGCCGAGTCGGAAAAGGCCATCGCCGAAATTCGCGCCAGCGCGCTGGAGAGCATCGAGGCCGTGGCCACCGAAACGGCGGCGGAAATCGTCTCTGTGCTGGGCGGTAAGCCGGACGGCATCGCCAAGGCCGTGGCCGAGCGGATGAAAGGATGAGAGACATGCGCAACCTTTTCGCCCTTGTCCTGACATTCGGCGCAGCCGGGCCGGCCCTTGCGGCGGAGGAGGCGTTCTTCTCGCTCAAGAATACCGAGTTCGTGGTGCTGATCGCGTTCCTCGTGTTCGTGGGTATCCTTGTCTACTTCAAGGTGCCGCGGATGCTGGGCGACGCCCTCGACAAGCGCTCCGAGACGATCCGCAGCGAACTGGAAGAGGCCCGCGCGCTGCGTGACGAGGCTCAGGCGATCCTGGCATCCTACGAGAAGAAGCAGCGCGAGGTGCAGGAGCAGGCCGACCGGATCGTGACGGCCGCCCGCGAGGATGCCCAGACCGTGGCCGAACAGGCCCGCGCCGATCTGGAGAAGTCCATCGCCCGCCGCCTGGCCGCTGCCGAGGAGCAGATCGCGTCGGCTCAGGCCGCCGCGGTGAAGGACGTGCGCGACCGGGCGATCGCCATCGCGGTCGCGGCCGCCGGCGACGTGATTGCCAGGCAGATGACGGCGGCCCGCGCCAACAAGCTGATCGACGAAGCCATCAAGGAAGTCGAGGCCAAGCTGCACTGACGGATCGGGACCTTCGCGAACCGACGAACCCCGGCCCGCGCGGCCGGGGTTTTCATTTTTGCGCCCGGTGCCGTGGGCACGGCGGATCAGGGCGTCGCGTCCGATCGCATCCGCCCCGCCCGGGGCGCGCTTGCGGCCGGTTGAACCCTGTGCTTCAGGGTCGGGAGCCGTTCCCCTTGCAGCGGGCCCGTGGAGATAGCGGTCAGCGGCTTTTCTCGCGTTCGTATCTTTGTCGCGCGACTTCTTCGTTCTGCATCGCCTTGCGATGGTCGGACAGGGACTGTTCGACGAAACTCAGATGCGCGACCACCGCTTCGCGGGCGCCTGCGGGGTCGCGCGCCTGAAGTGCGTCGTTGATCCTTCGGTGCTGATCCAGAAGCTCGCTTCGCGTGGTTCGCTGCTTGAACATCATCGCGCGGTTATAGAACACCCCTTCGCGCAGAAGTTCATACATCGACCGCATCATGTGCAGCATGATGACGTTGTGGCTGGCCTCGATGATGGCAAGGTGGAAATCGGCATCCAGCCGCGCCTCGTCCGCCGGGTTGCGCTTGGCATGTGCGGCTTCCATCTTGCGATAGACGGTGTCGATGACCTTCAGGTCCGTGTCCGAGGCCAGCCGCGCGGCGCGTTCGGCGGCCAGCCCCTCCATGTCGCGGCGAAAGGCGATATAGTCGAAGACGGCCTCGTCATGGGTTGCGAAAAGCCGGATCAGTGCCGGCGAAAACGCGCTGCCCAGAACGTCGGCCACGTAGATCCCCGCCCCCGGCCGCGCGGCGAGAAGCCCGCGTTCCTGCAAGTCGGCCACCGCGTCCCGAAGTGACGGGCGCGAGACGCCCAGCCGCTCGGACAGTTCGCGTTCGGCGGGCAGGCGCTCTCCAGGGCGCAGGACACCGCGCAGGATCAACAGTTCGATCTGGCGCACCACCGAGGTGGAAAGCTTTTCCGGCTGGACCTTCCTGAATGGCATCTGTGGACTCCGCTGATTGGTCGGAACATATGACCACGCTCCGGCAGCCTCAACGGATCGTGGAAAAAAAGCGGCCCCGGGAGGGCGGGGCCGCAAGATGGAAGCCACGAGGGATTCCGCAATCCGGGCGACGCGCGCAGAGGGATAGGCGTTCGCCCCGCTGGATGCGGCCGGACGGGAGGGCCCGGCTCGGGGTCTATTAATATTCGAAAATCAGAATACGTCAAGCCCGATTCCGGTAAACTGATTGTTAACCCGATGATCCCATGATCCGGGCATGAGATTGCGTTTCGCATGGCTTGCGGCTTTGTCGGTGTTGATGCTGACCGCCTGCAATACACCGGACCGGCCTTTCCGCGGCCTGACTCCGACGCGGGTCGAGGTGGACGGCAGCGTCTTCGACATCCGTGTGCGGGGCGAGTTTGCCGAGGCCATCCGCGTCAACCCGCAATATGCGCCCCGGTTCGAACCGATTCGCTCCCGCGCGGCGGTTGCATTTGCGCAGGTCAGCGGTTGTCGCGTGGTGGGGGTTCTTGGTGACCAGTCGCAGATGACCGCCAATCTCGATTGCAGCGATGGATCGAAGAGGAAATTGCCTCCTCCCTGACCGGGCCGGTGGGGGCGATGTGAAGCCATGCCCCGCGGAACCGGGCTGGCTGACGCAATATATTGTGGATAAGCATGGCAGAGGTGCCATATACGCCTGCAGACATGTTGACTTGGCATGGTTCAAGTCGGAACATTCCGACTCTAGGGGAATCGGGGCGGGCCTGTCTTGCGCTTTACCAGACTCAAACTCAACGGCTTCAAGAGCTTCGTCGATCCGACCGATCTGCTGATCGCCGACGGGCTGACCGGAATCGTCGGGCCCAACGGTTGCGGCAAGTCCAACCTGCTTGAGGCCCTGCGCTGGGTGATGGGGGAAAACCGCCCCACGGCAATGCGCGGCGGCGGGATGGAGGACGTGATCTTTGCCGGTGCCGCCACCCGGCCCGCGCGCAACTTTGCCGAGGTCAGCCTGCTGATCGACAACAGCGAACGGCTGGCTCCGGCAGGGTTCAATGATTCGGACATGCTGGAAATCGTCCGGCGGATCACCCGCGACGTGGGCAGCGCCTACAAGGTCAACGGCAAGGATGTGCGCGCCCGCGACGTGCAGATGCTGTTTGCCGATGCATCCACCGGTGCGCATTCGCCGGCGCTGGTCCGGCAGGGGCAGATCGCGGAACTCATCAACGCCAAGCCGCGCGCGCGCCGCCGGGTCCTGGAAGAGGCGGCGGGGATCTCGGGACTTTACCAGCGCCGGCACGAGGCCGAACTGAAGCTGAAGGCGACCGAGGCCAACCTCCTGCGCGTCGAGGACGTGATCGAACGGCTTGCCCAGCAGCTGGCGCAACTGGCGCGCCAGGCCCGGCAGGCGGCGCGCTATCGCCAGATCGGCGAGGATCTGCGCCGGGCCGAGGGGATGCTTCTCTATCGCCGGTGGAAAGAGGCCGACGAGGCCCGCGCCGCTGCCGAAGAGGCGTTGCGGGAACGCGCGGTCGCGGCCGCGCGCGCCGAAACCGCCGCCCGCCGTGCCGGGAAGCTGCGCGCCGAACGCGAAGAGGCGCTGGCGCCGCTGCGCGAGGAAGAGGCAATCGCGGCGGCCGTTCTGCAACGGCTGCAGGTGCAGCGCGACACCCTGACCGACCAGGAGGCCCGCGCCCGCCAGACTATCGAGGCCCTGCAGGCCCGGATCGAACAGCTTGGCCGCGACATCGCGCGCGAACAGGGCCTCAGCCGCGACGCCGGCGACACCATCGAGCGGCTGGAATGGGAGGCGCGCGAACTGGCCCGCGCGGGTGAGGGTCACGACGAAAGGCTGGCCGAGGCCGCCGATCTGGCCCGGCAGGCGGCAGAGGTTCTCAAGGCGCGCGAGGCCCGGCTTTCCGAGGTGACCGAGGACGTGGCGCGTCTTGCCGCGCGTCACCAGTCGGTGCAGCGTCTGGTGGCCGACGGTCGCAAGACGCTGGCGCGGTCGGAGGCCGAAGAGGCCCGCGCCCGCGAGGCCATGGCCGAGGCGAAACGGGCGCTGATCCGCGCGGGCGAGGCCTTCGAGACCGCAAGGCGGGCCGAATCGGATGCAATTGCGGCGGCCGAGGCGGCCGAGGCGAAGCTGGCCGAAGCCGATGCCGCCCGAACCGACGCCCAGGCGCGCGAGGCCGAGGCCCGCGCCCAGAGGTCCGAGGCCGAGGGCGAGGCCGGGGCTCTGCGTGCCGAAGTGGCGGCTCTGGCCCGGCTGGTGGCGCGCGAGGCCGCCGAGGGCGGGCAGGTGCTGGATCTTCTTCGGGTCGAGCCGGGCTATGAAAAGGCGCTGGGGGCGGCGCTGGCCGATGACCTGCGCGCGCCGCTGGTGGACGCCGAGGGGCCGTCGGGCTGGCTTGCTCTGCCGGGATATGACGCGGATCAGCCGCTGCCCGAAGGCGTGGTGCCGCTGGCCCGTTACGTGTCAGGGCCCGAGGCACTGGGTCGGCGGGTCGCGCAGATCGGGGTCGTCGATTCCGATGCGGCGGCGCGGTTGCAGCCGTTGTTGCGCCCCGGTCAGCGGCTGGTTTCCACCGAGGGTGACTTGTGGCGCTGGGACGGGTTTCGCGCCTGGGCCGAGGATGCGCCCAGCGCCGCGGCGCTGCGGCTGGAACAGCTCAACCGCCTGGAAGCGCTCAAGCAGGATCTGACCCGGGCCGAGGCGCGGGCCGAGGGCGCGCGGGCCGCGCATGAGCTGCTCAGCCGTCGTCTGGCCGAGGTGACCGAGGCTGACAAGGCCGCCCGCGAGGCCCGCCGCGATGCCGACCGGCGCCTGGCCGAGGCTGCGCGCGCACTCAGCCGGGCCGAGGCCGAGCGAAACCTCGCGCAGGGCAGGCTCGAGACGCTGTCTCTGGCGGTTGAACGTCACCGCGAGGACGCGATGGAGGCCCGCCTGCGGCTGCGCGAGGCCGAGGCTGCATTGGCCGATCTGGGTGATCTGGAGGCGGCGCGGGCCGAGGTCGAGGACATCCGCCAGACGGTCGAGGCGGCGCGGATCACCATGCTGACCCGGCGTTCGGCGCATGACGAACTGCGCCGCGAGGGCGAGGCCCGCACGCGTCGCGCGCAGGAGGTGGCGAAAGAGATCAGCGGCTGGCGGCATCGGCTTGACACCGCCGGAAAGCGCATTGCGGAACTGGTCGAGCGCAAGATCGCCCATGAGGAGGAGTTGCGCGAGGCCAGCGCGGCGCCGGCCGAGATCGCGGCCCGGCGCGACGAGTTGTCGAAGGCCATATCCGAGGCCGAGGCGCGCCGGGCCCGCGCGGCGGATGCTCTGGCCGCGGCCGAGGCGGCATTGCGCGAGGCGGTCGGCCATGAGCGCGAGGCCGAGCGGCAGGCCTCGGAGGCGCGCGAGGCGCGCGCGCGGGCCGAGGCGCGCGTTGACGCAGCGCGCGAGGCGGTTCTGCATGCGGCCGAGCGTATCGCCGACGGCCAGCAGGTGACGCCGGAGCAGTTGCTCGATCTGCTGGAGGTGGACCCTGCGGTGATCCCGCCGGCTGAGGCGCTGGAGGTGGAGGTTAACCGCTACAAGCGGCAGCGCGACGCGTTGGGCGCGGTGAACCTGCGCGCCGAGGAGGACGCCCGCGAGGTGCAGGTGGAACATGACGAACTGGTGCGCGAGAAGGCCGATCTCGAGGGGGCGGTGCGCACGCTGCGTTCCGGCATCGCCAGCCTCAACCGCGAGGGGCGCGAGCGGCTGCTGACCGCGTTCGAGCAGGTCAACGGCAATTTCGCGATGCTGTTCCGGCATCTCTTCGGCGGCGGCGAGGCGAACCTGGTCATGGTAGAAAGCGAGGATCCGCTGGAGGCGGGGCTGGAGATCATGTGCCAGCCGCCGGGCAAGAAGCTGAGCACGCTGTCGTTGTTGTCGGGGGGGGAGCAGACCCTGACGGCGCTGGCGCTGATTTTCGCGGTGTTTCTGGCCAATCCGGCGCCGATCTGTGTGCTGGACGAAGTGGATGCGCCGCTGGACGATGCCAATGTGGGGCGGTTCTGCGACATGCTGGACGAGATGTGCCGGCGCACCGAGACGCGGTTTCTGGTCATCACGCACCATGCCGTGACCATGAGCCGGATGGATCGGCTGTTCGGCGTGACCATGGCCGAGCAGGGGGTGTCGCAGCTGGTATCGGTGGATCTGAAGAAGGCCGAGGCGCTGGTGGCGTAGAGGCAGGCCGGGGCAGGGGGCTGTCTGCCCCCTCCTGGCCCGTGCCGGGCCAATTCACCCCCGAGAGCATCTGGTGCGAGAGGAAGATGCGGTGGCCGGTTTGCCTCGTTCTCGGCCGGCCGATCAGCCCAGCAGGCGGCGGGCGATCACCTGGGCCTGGATTTCGGCCGCGCCCTCGAAGATGTTGAGGATGCGGGCGTCGCACAGGATCCGCGAGATCTTGTATTCCAGCGCGAAGCCGTTGCCGCCATGGATCTGCAGCCCGTTGTCGGCCGCGGCCCAGGCCACGCGGGCCCCCAGGAGTTTGGCCATGCCGGCTTCGAGGTCGCAGCGGTGGCCGTGATCCTTTTCCCAGGCGCTGAAATAGGTGAGCTGCCGGGCGATCATGATTTCGACGGCCATCATCGCCAGCTTGTCAGAGACCCGCGGGAATGCGATCAGGGGCTTGCCGAACTGCTTGCGCTCCTGCGCGTATTGCAGGGCAAGGTCGAGCGCACACTGGGCTACGCCGATGGCCCGGGCGGCGGTCTGGATGCGGGCCGATTCGAAGGTGCGCATGAGCTGCTTGAAGCCCTGGCCTTCGGTGCCTCCGAGGAGGTTGCCGCCTTCGACGCGGAAGTTGTCGAAGCTCAGTTCGTATTCCTTCATGCCCCGGTAGCCCAGCACCTGAATTTCCGTGCCGGTCATGCCCTGGGAGGGGAACGGGTCGTCATCGGTGCCGGGGGCCTTTTCGGCGAGGAACATGCTCAGCCCGCGGTGATCGGTGGTGGCGGGATCGGTGCGGGCGAGCAGGGTCATCACATGGGCACGCGCGGCGTGGGTGATCCAGGTCTTGTTGCCGGTAATGCGCCAGTCGCCCTGTTCGTCACGGATTGCCCGGGTGCGCAGCGCGCCGAGGTCGGATCCGGTATTGGGTTCGGTGAAGACGGCCGTGGGCAGGATTTCCCCGCTGGCGATCTTCGGCAGCCAGCGGGCCTTCTGTTCCTCGGTTCCGCCGCACAGGATCAGCTCGGCGGCGATCTCCGACCGGGTGCCGAGGCTGCCCACGCCGATATAGCCCCGCGAAAGTTCCTCCGACACGACCACCATCGATGCCTTGGACAGACCCAGCCCGCCATATTCCTCGGGGATGGTGAGGCCGAAGACACCGAGCTCGGCCAGTTCCGAGATGATCTCCATCGGGATCAGTTCGTCCTTGAGGTGCCATTCATGGGCCACCGGTTCGATGCGTTCGACCGCGAAGCGGCGGAACTGTTCGCGGATCATCTCCAGCTCGTCATCCAGCCCGGTGGCGCCGAAGGTGGTGTTGCCGGTCTGCTCCTGCATCAACGCGACGAGGCGGGTGCGTGCGGCCTGGCTGTTGGCGCCGTGGATCAGGGTCCGGACCGGTTCGCCGGACAGGGGCGCCATGTCGTCCCGGGAAAGGCCGAGATCGGCACGGCGGATGATTTCGCCCTGGCTCATGGGGATGCCGCCGGCAATCTGGGCAAGGTATTCCCCGAAGGCGATCTGGTGGATCAGCTGTTCGATTTCGCCGAACCGGCCCTGTTCGGTCAGCCGGTCGGCCCAGCCTTGCATCTGGTGCAGGCTTTGCGCGTAGGTGGCCAGCCATGCCAGGCCGTGGGCGGCGGGCTGGTGGGCCTCGATCAGCGGCCCCGCGACCTTGCCATCGGCGGTGACCAGGTCGCGCAGCCTGTCGGTTGCAGCCCCGAGCACCGCGTCAACAGCGGGCAGAGCGGCCCGGGTCAGGGTGAGCAGGTCGGGCAGAATTGCTGTCTGGGTGGTCATCAGTCGATCCGGTCCGTCATGCGCCATGAATCACGTCCTTTGTTGGGTCGCCTGGTGGTAATCATTTTGCAGGTGCAGCGCAACAAAAATACCTTGCCGGTATGCCCGGAGTTCTAATGTTGCGCGTGGAATTTTGCATCGCGGCGAGATGCAGGAATGGTATGAGGAGACATGGATGCGATTTTCCCCTTCCTTTCGCTGACCGGGCTTGTCGTTGCCAGCCTTGCGGCGGTTGCGGCGGGGGTGGTCAAGGGCGCGGTGGGCTTCGGGATGCCGATGCTGTTGATTTCGGTTCTCAGCGCCTTCCTGCCGCCGGACATCGCGCTTGCGGGGCTGATCCTGCCGACGGTGGTGACGAATGGCGCGCAGGCCTTCGGCCACGGGGCCCGTGCCGCGCTGGCCTCGGTCCGGCGGTTTCGCGTGTTTCTGCTTACCGGCCTGGTGTTTCTTGCCATCAGCGCGCAGATGGTCAACTGGATTCCCGCGGCAACGCTTCTGGTGCTGATCTCGCTGCCGGTGACCGGATTCGCGGCGATGCAGCTTGCGGGGGTGACATTCACGCTTGCCCGGCAATCGGCCCCCATCGAGGTTGCGGCCGGCGCGCTCGCCGGGTTCGTCGGGGGGCTGAGCGGCGTCTGGGGGCCGCCGACGGTGGCCTATCTCACGGCGCTGAACACGCAGAAGGCCGAACAGCTCAGGGTGCAGGGCGTGATCTATGGCCTCGGGGCGATTTCCCTCGCGGTGGCGCATCTGGGCTCGGGCGTGCTGCGGGCCGAGACCCTGCCCTTTTCGGCGTTGCTGATTGTTCCGGCGCTGGCCGGGCAATGGGTCGGCCGGGCGATCCATGATCGTATCGATCAGGAGACCTTTCGCAGGGCGACGCTGGTGGTGCTGCTTCTGGCCGGGCTGAACCTGTTGCGGCGCGGTCTTCTGGGCTGACCGCTGCGGTCCTCTCCGTCAGGCGGTCCCGTGGTGGCGCATGAAGCGGAAGAAGAACATCAGGAACATCATCAGGAAGAACAGGCCAAAGAAATCGCCGATCAGGTAGGCCACGAAATCGACGGGCCGCGTGCCAAATGCCAGGTTCGTCAGGGCGGCGATGATGACCGAGATGACGATCCCCGCCGCCATGATGCAGGGCCAGCAGGGCGGGGTGTCCCGCCCCGGCGAGAGGTCCCAGCCAAGAGTGGCCAGCAGGCGGAAGGTGGCGGGCGCAGTGGCCACCGCGATGGCGATGGCAATGAGGCGGCTGGGCAGAAACACGTCGGCGCCGCCCACGAACCAGAACACGGCGAACACGCCGGGCAGCAGCGCGACGATTGCCCGCCACCCCAGCAGCCAGCCGGCAAGCACGCGCACGCCGTGCGGCAGGAAAAGCAGGCTCGCATGACCGGCGAGGGCGGGGAAGAATACGTCCTGGACCGGCCCGATGATCTTGAACGTCACGAAAGAGGCCGCGACGTAGGCCACCGAAGCAACGAACATCTCGACAATCAGGGAAGATGGCGAAGCTTCAGTCCGACTCAAACCTTGCCCTCAGCCGTTCGGTTTTCGATTGATCTCGTACAAACCGCGGCTGCGGCCCTGAGAAGGGGCAAGGTAACCCTTTTCGACGAGAGATTTCAGTGCCCGGAAAAAGGTCGGCCGGGAAACCTCTGCGACCAGCGCATGTTCCATCAGGCCGGTGGTGCGGATCTGCTTTTCGGTTTTCGCTATGTCGCTCGCGGCATAGTAGATGTCGCGCTCCGTGTGGGACAGTTCCTGCAGGCCCAGGGACCGCTCCATCCCCAACAGAAGCTTGCGCAGTTCTGTCAGCTTGGAAATCTCAGGCATGTTCCGTTTGCTCCCGTGAGTGTCCATCCCGGGTGCATGGTAACCACGGGACACGGTTTCCTCAATAGCTGCGCGGCGTCTCATGTTGACACGAGAATCCGTTTCGCTAATCTGGCTCTACCGGCTGCGAGTGAGTGTGAGTGGTGGCTGCCGGTATTTTTGTCTGGCTTGTCTGCGGCGCCTTCGGGCGCCGCAATTTCGTCGCGCTTTTCCCCTTATGTTCAACATTGTCCAGTAAATACTTCGTGAAGACGCGCAGGGCAATGAAAACATGGAACAATCGGCATGTTTTCGACAACATGAACGGTGCGCGGGCGGCTTCGGGGGCTCTGACGGGCGTGCGTCATCGT
This sequence comes from Paracoccaceae bacterium, assembly GCA_027000645.1. Classification (GTDB taxonomy): domain Bacteria; phylum Pseudomonadota; class Alphaproteobacteria; order Rhodobacterales; family Rhodobacteraceae; genus Jhaorihella. The sequence goes on from JALTNO010000339.1 coordinate 19,860, forward strand.
TGCCGGCACGGTTGCGCGGCGCCCTGGATGGACCGAGGCGCCGCGGGGATGAAGCGGACCGGGAGCGCCGTCAGCCGATGGCGATCGCCTTTACGTCCTCATCGATATGGGGCAGGTACTGCTCAAAGTTTTCCGCGAACATCTGCACCAGTTTTCCGGCCTGCGCATCATAGGCGGCCGGATCGGCCCAGGTGCGGCGCGGGTCCAGCAGGGTATCGTCCACGCCGGGCACCGAAACCGGTACTTCGAAGCCGAAATTGGGGTCCTTGCGGAACGCCACATCGGCCAGCGACCCGTCCAGCGCCGCACTCAGCAGCGCCCGGGTGGCCTTGATCGGCATGCGCGAGCCGGTGCCGTAGGCGCCGCCGGTCCAGCCGGTGTTGACCAGCCAGCAGGTCGCGCCGTGCTGGGCGATCTTTTCGCGCAGGAGGTTGCCGTAGACCTCGGGGCGGCGCGGCATGAAGGGGGCACCGAAGCAGGTCGAGAAAGTGGGCTCGGGCTCGGTCACGCCGCGCTCGGTCCCGGCCACCTTCGAGGTGAAACCCGACAGGAAGTGATACATCGCCTGCGCCGGGGTCAGCCGGGCGATCGGCGGCAGCACGCCGAAGGCGTCGCAGGTCAGCATGACCACGTTCTTGGGATGCCCGCCCAGAGCGGAGGGAGAGGCGTTCGAAATGTAGTGCAGCGGATAGGCGACACGGGTGTTCGCCGTCAGGCTGTCATCGTCGAAGTTGAGGTCGAGCGTTTCGGGGTCATAGGTCATGTTCTCGACCACCGAGCCGAATTTCGAGGTGGTGGCGTAGATTTCCGGCTCGGCCTCGGCCGACAGGTTGATCGTCTTGGCGTAGCAGCCGCCCTCGAAGTTGAAGATGCCGCGATCCGACCAGCCATGTTCGTCGTCGCCGATCAGCGTGCGCGAGGGATCGGCCGAAAGCGTGGTCTTGCCGGTGCCCGACAGGCCGAAGAACACGGCCGCATCCACCGGGTTGCCGATGGCGTGGTTGGCCGAGCAGTGCATCGGCATCACGCCCTTTTCCGGCAGCAGGTAGTTGAGCAGGGTAAAGATGCCCTTCTTGTTCTCGCCGGCATATTCGGTATTGGCCACGAGGATCAGCTTGCGGTCGAAGTTGAGCGCAATCACCGTGTCGCTTCGGCAGCCGTGGCGCTCCGGGTCGGCCCTGAAGCCGGGGCAGTTGATCAGCGTGAAGTCGGCGACGAAATCGTCCAGCGCCTCGCGCGCGGGGCGGCGCAGCATGGTGCGATTGAACAGGGCGTGCCAGGCCAGTTCGGTCACCATGCGCACATTGACGGCAAGCGTCGGATCGGCGCCGCCGACCAGATCCTCGACGAACACGTCCCGGCCCTTGAGGTATTCGAGCATGTCCGCATGCAGCCGGTCGAAGGCGTCGGCCGCCATCTCGCCATTGTTTTCCCACCAGATCGTGTCGGCGGTGCTGTCGGTTTTCACCACGAACTTGTCCCTGGGCGAACGGCCGGTGAACTTGCCGGTCGTGACCATGAGGCATCCGCCCTTGCCCAGTTTGCCTTCTCCCCGCCGGATCGCATGTTCGATCAGCGCCGGTTCGATCAGGTTGTAATAGACGTTGCCGAGCCCCTCGATGCCCTGGTCTTCGAGGCGGAAGTTCGGGTTCACCCGTCCGGTGGTCATGCGCTTTCTCTCCTGTGAGCGGCGTCGCGCGTCGCGTTTGCATTCCATCGCGCCAATAGGCGATCTCCGGGATCGTGCCGGAGTGGGGCGGTCTTAACATGCTGAAAAAAGGTATGAACAGGGCGCTTTGGCACAGTTAGCGCCACCACGGCGAAGTTTAGCGCAACCACGCGCGGCACGCCACGGGGGAGCGTGGCGAAATTCAGACATTGTCAGGAAATTTCTGCCCTCATGAGGGTGATCGGCCTGCTGATTCGCACTTAAGGATTGATTCGGAACGCCAAAACGGCGAAGAATGGCGGAAAAAACGGGCAGACATGAGCAGTATAGGGGCGCTTTCAGATGTCGAAGATTGCATTGGTTGACGACGACAGGAACATCTTGACGTCGGTTTCGATGACGCTCGAAGCCGAGGGTTTCGAGGTCGAGACCTACAATGACGGGCAGGCGGCACTGGATGCTTTCAACAAGAAGCTGCCGGACATGGCCGTTCTGGACATCAAGATGCCGCGCATGGACGGGATGGACCTGCTCCAGCGACTGCGCCAGAAAACCCAGATGCCGGTGATCTTCCTGACTTCGAAGGATGACGAGATCGACGAGGTGCTCGGCCTGCGCATGGGGGCGGACGACTATGTGAAAAAGCCGTTTTCCCAGCGCCTTCTGGTCGAGCGGATCCGCGCCTTGCTGCGCCGGCAGGAGGCGTTTGCCGGCGACGCCACCGGCACCGGTCCCGAGGCCAAGGTAATGGAACGGGGCCATCTGCGCATGGATCCGCTGCGTCACCAGGTGACGTGGAAGGGCAAGGACGTATCCCTGACGGTCACCGAATTCCTGCTGTTGCAGGCGCTTGCCCAGCGTCCGGGCTTCGTGAAAAGCCGCGACCAGTTGATGGACGTGGCCTATGACGATCAGGTGTATGTGGACGACCGGACGATCGACAGCCATATCAAGCGGCTGCGCAAGAAACTGCGCGCGGTCGATCCCGATTTCTCGGCCATCGAAACGCTGTACGGGATCGGTTATCGTTACAACGAAGAATAGACGGAGCGACCGGCCCGAAAGGGGCCCGAGGTGAGGAAAACGGTGCGGGATACGGGCATCACACATGGCCAGGCCAATGGCGACGTGGTTCTGGGCGACGACTGGGTCGTCCCGGACTATGCCGGTGGTCCCGAGCTGCAGGCGCGCCGCGCCCGCCGCGGCTTTCTCTCGTTGCGTGGATCGCCGCTGGCGCGCAAGATCATTACCTTCAACCTGGTCGGGCTGGCAATTCTGGTCGCGGGGATCCTTTATCTCAACAATTCGCGCGATCGCATGGTGCAGCAATATGCCGTCACCCTGGTCAGCGAAGCGCGGCTGATCGCCGACGTGTTCGCGACCCGCGCGGCCATCGACGGCCCTGCGGCCACTGCTGCCGGGGATGGCGGCGACGTGGCGCGGACGCTGGACAACCTGCATCTTCGCAAGGGGGTTGAGGTCTTCGTCTTCGACCCCGAAGGCAGGCTGATCGCCCGGGCGGAAGGGGCCGATGATGTCGGGGCCCTTGTTGCCGGGGGCGCGCCGGATCAGCCGCGAACGGTCATCACCGATGCGCTCGAGGCTGTGTGGAACACGGTGTCCGGCCTGCTGTCTTCGGGCAAGGCCGAAGCGCCGCCGCCGCTTGAACAGAGGATGCAGGCGCTCGCGCAGAAGGCGCTTGGCGGAACCCGGATCGAAACCGGGGTCATGACCGAGGGCGGCTCGGTCTTTTCGGCCGCGACTCCCGTGCTGCAGAACGGCCGTCCGGTGGGCGTGGTGACCGTGGCCAGCCCCTCGGGCGAAATTGATGCCGCCGCCCGGGTCGAGCGGGAGCGCATTCTCCAGATGTTCATCGTGGCTCTTCTGGTTTCGGTCGGGCTCAGCCTCGTTCTTGCCTCGACGATTGCCAACCCGCTTGCCGATCTTGCCGAAGCGGCCGAGCTGGGGCGCGACCGCAATGCGCGCCGGATGACACCGGGCCGGATCCGCATCCCCGACCTGTCTGCTCGTCCGGACGAGATCGGCCGCCTCAGCCGGGCGCTGCGCGGCATGGTGTCGGCGCTGTACAACCGCATCGACGGGAACGAACAGTTCGCGGCGGACGTGGCGCATGAGATCAAGAACCCCCTTGCCAGCCTGCAATCGGCGGTCGGTACGCTGCGGATGGTGAAGCGCGAAGACCAGCGCGAAAAGCTGCTCGACGTGATCGAGCACGACGTTCGCCGGCTCGACCGGCTGGTCAGCGACATTTCCAATGCGTCGCGGCTCGATGCGGAACTGGTCAAGGAAGAGGAGGAAACCTTCGACCTTCTCGAAATGCTGCGCAACCTCAACCAGTATCTGAGCGAGGATGCCCGCAACAAGGGGATCGACTACATCACCGATCTTCCGCCCGATCCGATCATGATCGACGGGCTCGAGGCGCGGCTGGCGCAGGTTTTCGTCAATCTCATCACCAACGCGATTTCCTTCTGCGAGGAAGGCGATGCCATCCGGGTCTGGGCGCGAAGGCGGCAGAACAGGGTTCTCGTGGTGGTGGAGGATACCGGGCCCGGTATCCCGGAAGAGGCGCTGTCGAAGATCTTCAAGCGGTTCTATTCCCAGCGCCCGCCCGAGCATTTCGGCAACAATTCCGGCCTGGGCCTGGCCATTTCCAAGCAGATCGTCGAGGCCCATGGCGGCGTGATCTGGGCCGAAAACATCCGCCCGACCGAAGCCGATGTGACGTCCGAGCCGCTGGGCGCGCGTTTCGTCGTCGGCCTGCCGCTCTGACGGGGCGGTGGTCGGCTCCGGCGACGAGATCATCCTGCATGCGTCCTGCGTCGCTCTTTCCGGCAGGGGTCTGATCATCTCGGGGGCATCCGGCAGCGGCAAGTCGTCGCTGGCCCTGTCGCTCATGGCATACGGGGCGCAGCTGGTTTCGGATGATCGGGTTCGCATCCGCCGCCGAGGGGCGTCGCTTGTCGCCGAAGCGCCCGAACGGATCCGCGGCCTGATCGAGGCGCGCGGGCTGGGTATCCTTCGGGCCGACCCGGCCGGTTCGGCCACCGTCGCGGCGCTGGTCGATCTTGACCGGGTGGCAAGGCACCGCCTGCCCGAGCCGGAAATGGCCGAACTGCTGGGGCTGCGCGTGCCGCTGATATGCAGGATCGAATCTGCGCATTTTGCCCCGGCGCTGTTACAGTATCTCAAGGGTGGCTTGTGGCAGGACCGATGACGAATCACGAGAAATCCGGGGAAGGCGCGCGGGTCGTTCTGGTCACCGGCCCCTCGGGTGCCGGCAGATCGACGGCGATCCATGTTCTTGAAGATCTCGGCCATGAGGCCATCGACAACCTGCCGCTGCGCCTGCTTCCGCGCCTTCTGGAGGGACCGCCGCCCAGGCGCCCCGTGGCGCTGGGCGTGGACACGCGAAACCGCGACTTCACCACCGAGGCGTTGCTTGACCTCATCCGCGACCTTTCCGCGCGCCCCGATATCGACCTGTCGGTGCTCTACCTCGACTGCCAGCCCGAGGTTCTGATCCGGCGGTTTTCCGAAACCCGCCGGCGGCATCCGCTGGCGCCGTGGGAAAGCCCCGGCATCGGCATCGAACGTGAGCTGGACCTCCTCGCCCCGATCCGGGATCGTGCCGATATCCTGATCGACACCAGCGGGCTGAACGTCCACCAGTTGCGGCGGGAAATCGAACGCTGGTTCGCGCCCGAAGGCGGCCGCAACCTGGCCCTGTCGGTGCAGTCGTTTTCCTACAAGCGGGGCCTGCCGCGCGGGGTGGACATGGTGTTCGACTGCCGCTTCCTGTCCAATCCCTACTGGGTGCCCGAACTGCGCAACCTCGACGGGCGCGACCGGGCGGTTGCCGCGCACGTCGCCACCGACCCGCGACATGCCGCCTTTCTCGACCATGTGCTGGGTCTTTTGCGGTTGCTCCTGCCGGCATTCCTGGAAGAGGGGAAATCCCACCTGACCATCGCCTTCGGCTGCACCGGCGGACAGCATCGCTCGGTGGCGCTGGCCGAGGCGGTTGCGAAGGCCCTTGCAGAGGATGGTCAGCAGGTGTCAATTAGGCACCGCGAGCTGAAGGGCCGCAAACGGGATGAGAGGCCGGATTGATCGGAATCGTGATCGTTGCGCATGGGGGGCTGGCCAGGGAGTACCTGGCCGCCATCGAGCATGTCATGGGCAAGCAGCCCGGCGTTGTGGCGATTTCGATCGAGGCCGATCACGACCGCGATGCCAAGCGCCGCGAGATATCCGAAGCCGCCGACCGCGTCGATACCGGCGATGGTGTCGTGGTGGTAACCGATCTTTTCGGAGGCTCGCCGTCCAACCTGAGCCTGGAGGCGTGTCAGCGGCCGAATCGGCGGATATTGTACGGAGCCAACCTTCCCATGCTCATCAAGCTGGCCAAGAGCAGGCATCTGCCGGTCGGCGAGGCAGTGCGCGACGCCATGGAGGCGGGGCGGAAATATATCAATGCACGCAACCTCAACGCCGGTCGGGCGTCGGGGGCGGACTGACAGTCGATAGAACGCTGATGGCGCAACGAAGCTTGAAGATCATCAATGAAAAGGGCCTGCACGCGCGGGCGTCGGCCAGGCTTGTCGAAGTGGTGGAGGGATTTGACGCCACGGCCGAGCTTTCACGCGACGGCTTGTCGGCATCGGGCGACAGTATTATGGGTCTTCTGATGTTGGCTGCCTCGAAGGGAACCACGATCGAGCTCGAGACGACGGGGCCGGATGCGGATGCGCTGGCGGATGCGCTTGAGGCCCTGGTGGCGGACAAGTTCGGCGAGGAGTTCTGATCGCCGGGAAGCACCGGCGACAGAAACGGGAAAAGCGACATTGAAAACCGCGCAGGACCGGAGTTCAGGCATGGAGGGCGGCGACACCACGTCCCGACAGACCGTCGAGGTCTATGATCGCCGCACTCTGACCTATGCCAATTCCTTCGACGACCCCTGGACCGCCTTCGCGATCAAGGCGATCGAGTGGTGTACGGGCAAGATCTCGATCCTGCGCATGGTCAACCGGTTCGAGAAGAAGAACGCTCTTTATCGCGGGCAGAAGTTCTGGCGCGGGGCGCTTGACACGATGGGGATCGACCTGCTGACCCCGCCCGACCAGATTGCCAACATCCCCGACAAGGGGCCGGTGGTGGTGGTCGCCAACCACCCCCACGGCATGGTGGACGGGATGATCCTGGCCGAGCTGATCGGCCGCGTGCGCGAGGATTACCGGATTCTCACCCGCTCGGTCCTGACCGGCCTGGACGAGGCGGCGACCTCGTTCATGATCCCGGTGCCCTTTCCCCACGACCCCGACGCCCAGCGCAAGATGGTCGAGATGCGCGCCAGGGCGATGAAACACCTGTCGGAAGGGGGGGTGGTGGCGCTGTTCCCGTCGGGGGTGGTGATGTCCTCGGACAGCTGGTTCGGCCCGCCGATCGAGCGCGAATGGAACGTGTTCACTGCCAAGATGATCCGCCGCTCGGGCGCCCGGGTGGTGCCGATCTATTTTCCGGGGCGCAATTCGCGCGCCTACCAGATCGCCTGCCAGATCTCGCCGGTTCTGCGGCAGGGGCTGCTGCTGCATGAAATCGTCCGATCCTGCAACCGCCCGCAGGCGCCGGTCATCGGCGCGCCGCTGACCGAGGAACAGATGAAGCCGCTGGAAACCGACCCGCGCGGTTTCATGGCCTGGCTGCGCGAACACACCCTGTCGCTGGGCGACAAGGCGCCCTGAGCCGCCTCCGCCCGCGCGACCTGCCCGGCCAGGGGGCCGGGCGCCCTCGGGTCAGTAGCTGAATTCCTCGTAGATCCGGGACAGATCTCCGCCCCATTCCCCGTGATATTTTTCCAGCAGTTCGTCGGCCGGGCTCATGCCGGTTTCCACGCTGTCCTCCAGCGCGTGCAGGAAGTGCCGTTCATCCGCCACCATGCCGCCCAGCCCCGGCCGTGCCCGCGCCTTCAGCCCGGCGCGGGAGATGTCCAGCACCTTTCCGGCCAGCTCGGTCATGGTCATGCCGCCCACCTTCGCCTGAAGCCCGTGGACCGAGGCCGCAACCCGCCATGCCTCGCGCGTTTCGGCATCCCAGTCCTTGACCAGGTCCCAGGCCGCGTCCAGCGAGGATTGTTCGTAAAGCAGCCCGGTCCAGAAGGCGGGCAGTGCGCAGATCCGCCGCCACGGGCCGCCATCGGCGCCGCGCATCTCGATGAACTGCTTGATCCGGGCCTCGGGGAAGAGGGTGGTCAGGTGGTCAGCCCAGTCCGACAGCGTCGGCACCTCGCCCGGCAGCGCAGGAAGTTCGCCGCGCAGAAAGTCGCGGAAGGACTGGCCCAGCGCATCGATGTATTTTCCGTCGCGATAGACGAAGTACATCGGCACATCCAGGGCATACTCCACCCAGGCCTCGAACCCGAATCCTTCGTCAAAGACGAAGGGCAGCATGCCCGTACGCGCCGGGTCGAGATCGCGCCAGATTCGCGACCGCCAGCTCTTGTGCCCGTTGGGCCTGCCCTCCCAGAAGGGCGAGTTGGCAAACAGCGCCGTCGCCACCGGCTGCAGCGCCAGCCCGACCCGCAGCTTCTGCACCATGTCGGCTTCGGAGCCGAAGTCGAGATTCACCTGCACCGTGCAGGTGCGATACATCATCGCCTTGCCGAGGCTGCCCACCCTGTCCATGTAGGCGGTCATCAGCTTGTAGCGGCCCTTGGGCATCACCGGCATGTCTTCGTGCCGCCATTCGGGGGCGGCGCCCAGCCCGATGAAGCCCACGCCGATCATGTCGGCGATGTTCTTCACGTCGCGCAGATGGGCGTTCAGCTCGTCACAGGTCTGGTGGATGGTCTCGAGCGGCGCGCCGGAAAGCTCAAGCTGCCCGCCCGGTTCAAGCGAGACATTGGCCCCGTCCTTTTCCAGCCCGATCAGCTTGCCGCCCTCGGTGAGCGGCGACCAGCCATGCAGGTCGCGCAGCCCCTCCAGCACCGCAAGGATCGACCTCTTGCCCTCATAGGGCAGCGGCTTGTGCGTGTCCTTGCAATAGCCGAATTTTTCGTGCTCGGTCCCGATTCGCCACTGGTCCTTCGGCTTGCAGCCGGCGGCCAGGTATTCGGCCAGCTGTTCCTTGCGTTCAATCGGCCCGCCGCCGGACTGGGGGATGGACATGGGCTGCACGCTCCGCTTCGTGTGGCTTCGTCTGGCGGCCAGTGGTGGGGCGAAACCGCGCCACTGTCAATGCAGCCATTGCAGCGCCGGGCGCGCGCCGTGACGTTCCCAGATCACCACCGGATGCGCAGAGCGGCCGGAGAGTTCCGCCAGCATCCGTTCGGTCCTGAACCCCGGCAGGCCGGCGAAGGCGTCGAACAGCCGCTCGGCGCCTTCGGCGTTGACCGGGATGAAAAGAGGCGGCGCGCCGGGCTGTTCCAGAATCCAGCGGGGCGGCCGCGAAGCGGGGTCGAGGGTGAGCCGCTCCAGCTCGGCCACCGACAGCATGCCGCCGGTCAGCGGCCCCATATAGGTGATCTGCCCCTCGTCAACCAGCACCAGCCCCGGCCCGCCGCCGCCCTGGCGGAACCGGGCGCGCTGGATGCCGGCGATCAGGGCAAGGGCGGCCACCGCGATCATCCCCCAGCCCAGCCAGCCCAGAAACCCTCCGATCCCGAGGATCCACCACAGCCCCACCGCCGCAAGCCCCGCCGCCACGATCACCTCGCGCCAGCGCCACAGCGCCGCCCTGGCCTCGGGGCGGAAGAAGCTCACCGCCAGTCCCCCAGGGCCTGCTGCCACAGGGTCAGTGCCGCGACCGCCGCCGTGTCGGCGCGCAGGATCCGCGGCCCGAGGCTGACCGCATGGGCAAAGGGCAGGTTGCGCAGCCGGCTGCGCTCGCGTTCCGAAAAGCCCCCCTCCGGCCCGATCAGGATGGCCCAGGGGCCCGCTTCCGCGCCATCGTCGCGCTGGGCGGCGAGGTCGAACAGGGCCGTGCTCGGGCCCGCCATCTCCTCGTCGCAGAACATCAGGCGCCGGTCTTCGGGCCAATCGTCCAGAACCCGCGCCAGCCGCTGCAGATCGGCCACTTCGGGCACGTATGTGCCGCCGCACTGTTCCGCCGCCTCGATCGCATGGGCCTGAAGCCGGTCGCGCCGGATGCGTTCGGAGTTGGTGAAATCGGTCTGGACCGGCAGGACGCGGGCCGCACCCAGTTCGGCGGCCTTCTCGACGATGAAGTCGGTGCGGGCCTTCTTGATCGGCGCAAACAGCAGCCACAGATCCGGCGGGCGCCGCAGCGGCGCGGTCACCTCGCGCACCAGCAGCGTGCCGCCCCGTTTCCCAGCCTGCGCGACGTCGGCCAGCCATTCGCCGTCGCGGCCGTTGAACAGCAGCACCCCGTCCCCCGGCCCGAGCCGCATGACGCCGAACAGGTAATGCGCCTGATCCCGGTTCAAAGGAACCGATTGCCCCTGACCCAGGGGGTGATCTACATACAGCCTGACCCGAGCATTCATGGACCCCTACATATGCAAGGCAGCGCCCCGACACCAGACGGACAGGTTTCCGACGCGGTTTCCGGGAACTGGGTGGATCGTTTCGCCCCGGCCGCGACGCGCCCCTATCTGCGCCTCAGCCGCGCCGACCGGCCCATCGGCACCTGGCTGTTGCTGATTCCGTGCTGGTGGGGGTTGGCCCTGTCGATCCTGTGGACGCAGAGCCTGGGCTGGTTCGACGCCTGGATCGCGCTGGGCTGTGCCGCGGGGGCGTGGCTGATGCGCGGGGCGGGCTGCACCTGGAACGACATCACCGACCGCGATTTCGACGCAAGGGTGGAGCGCACCCGCTCGCGCCCGATTCCGTCGGGGCAGGTCAGCGTCCGGCAGGCGGTCGTCTGGATGGTGGTCCAGGCGCTGGTGGCGCTGGCGATCCTGCTGACCTTCAACCGCGCGGCCATCGCGCTGGGGGTGCTGTCGCTGCTGCCGGTGGCCATCTACCCCTTTGCCAAGCGCTTCACCTGGTGGCCGCAGGTCTTTCTGGGGCTGGCCTTCAACTGGGGGGCGCTGCTGGCCTGGACGGCCCATGCCGGCACGCTGAACTGGCCGGCGGTGCTGCTGTATCTTGCCGGGATTTCATGGACGCTGTTCTATGACACGATCTATGCCCATCAGGACACCGAGGACGATGCCCTGATCGGGGTCAAGTCCACCGCGCGGCTGTTCGGAACCGATACCGCCCGCTGGCTGAAGTATTTTCTGGTGATCACGGTGGGGCTGATGGGGCTGGCAGTCATCGCCGCGGTTCAGCCGAACGGGTCGGTTCTGGCCCTGGCGGTGGCGCTGGCCGGTCCCTGGGCGATGGGCTGGCACATGGCCTGGCAGCTGCGCGGGCTGGACATAGACGACAATGCGAAGCTTCTGCAACTGTTCCGCGCCAACCGCGACACCGGCCTGATTCCGCTCATCTTCTTCGTGGCAGCGATGTTCGCGTGATTGATCCCCCCGCGCCGGCCTAGTATGACCCTGCCAACTCACGCTCACTCGCGGCACGATCCATGCGCATTTCTTCCCTGCTCGTCGTCGGACTGGTCTTTGCTGCGGCCGCTGCACTGTCGCTGATTGCGGCCGGCTTTGCCGTCGGCGCGATCGAGGACAGGACCGAGATTTCCCTGCGTCGGGCCTTCGACGAATCGGGGCTGGAATGGGCCGAGGTCGAGGCCGACGGGCTGCGGGTGATCCTCGCCGGCACGGCCCCCGACGAGGCCACCCGGTTCGAGGCCATACGGGTGGCCGGCCGCATCGTCGATGCGACGCGGATCATTGACGAAACCGATGTTCGCCCGGCCTCGGACCTGGCGCCGCCGCAATTTTCCGCCGAGATCCTGCGAAACGATCACGGCATCTCGGTCATCGGGCTGGTCCCGGCCGACTTCGACCGCGATGCCATGGCCCGGCGCCTGCGGCAGGCGGCCGGTTCGGCCGAGGTGGTGGATCTTCTCGAGGTGGCCGACTACCCGGTTCCCCCCGGCTGGGACGAGGCCATGGATTACGCGATCCGGGCGCTGGCCAGGCTGCCCCGGTCGAAGGTCTCCGTCCGCGCCGGGAACGTCGCCATCACCGCCATCGCCGACAGCCGCCGCCAGCGCGATGCGCTCGACCGGGGGCTGCGCGAAGAGGTGCCGGGGGGGGTGAAGCTGGCGCTCGACATCGCTGCGCCGCGCCCGGTGATCACGCCGTTCACGCTGCGCTTCATCATCGGCGACAAGGGGGCGCGATTCGATGCCTGCTCGGCCGACAGCGAAGAGGCACGCGCACGCATCCTCTCGGCCGCCCGCGCCGCCGGGCTGGAGGGGGCGGCGCAATGCACCATCGGCATGGGCGTGCCCACCCCCAGCTGGGCGCGCGCGGTCGAGGCGGGGATCGCCGCGCTGGCCGAACTGGGCCGGGGCGCGATCACCTATGCCGATACCGACATCACGCTGGTGGCCGCCGAGGGCGTGGACAGCGCGCTTTTCGACCGGGTCGTGGGCGAGCTGGAGGCGCAGTTGCCGAAGTCATTTGCGCTTCACCCGGTGTTGCCGAAGCCGGTGGAAAAGGCCGATGTGGACAGTATCGAGTTCATCGCCACGCTCAGCCCCGAGGGTCTGGTGCAGATGCGCGGCAAGATGGGGGACGCGCGCAGCCGCCGGATGGCGGCCAGCTATGCCAAGGCGCTGTTCGGGTCCGAAAACACCCACATGGCGGCCCGTCTGGCCGAAGGCCTGCCGGCGAACTGGTCGGTGCGGGTTCTGGCCGGTCTTGACGCCCTGTCGCAGCTTTCACGCGGTTTCGTGTCGATCACGCCCGACAATGTGGTGCTGCGCGGGGAAAGCGATCACGAAAGTGTCCGTGCGGAGATCTCGCGGATTCTCGCCGACAAGCTGGGGGCCGAGGCCGCCTTCGATCTCTCGATCACCTACCGGCCGCCGCCGCCCGAGCCCGAGATCAAGGCGCCCGATCCGGAAATCTGCCTGCAGAAACTGGTCGAGATCCAGAAGGAAAAGAAGATTTCCTTCGAGCCGGGTTCGGCCAACATCGCGGCCGAATCGCTGGACGTGATGGACGAGATCGCCGGGGTTCTCAACGATTGCGGGGAAATCCGGCTTGAGATTCAGGGCCATACGGACAGCCAGGGGCGGGCCGAGATGAATCTCAGGCTCAGCCAGCTGCGCGCGCAGACGGTTCTGGACGAACTGCGGGCAAGGCGGGTTCTGACTTCGAGCTACCGGGCGGTGGGCTATGGCGAAACCCGCCCCATCGCCGACAACGAGACCGAAGAGGGACGAGAGGCGAACCGCCGGATCGAGTTTCATCTGATCCGCCCCGACAAGGCGCGCGACGGTGAGGGGGGTGATGACGGGGCGGCCGGCGGGTCGTCACCCGCAGGCGACGGCGCCGATGCCACGGCTGGGCCGCAGGCGGATCAGGCGAAAGGCGCCACCGGGGACGGCGCGGGCACGCAGGCGTCTCCAATTCCCAGGGTCAGGCCGCGCCCGCGCCCGACAACGGGCGAGAGCCACCCGCCATCACCGAACGAACCGTCATCCACACCGGAGGCCAGGGAATGAACCGGACCGAGTTCATCATCACCACCGCAGTCATCCTGTTCGTCGCCTTCGCGCTGGGATGGTTTGCCAACTGGCTGGTGCATCGTTTCACCCGTGTCCGGCAAAGCGACGTGGCCGATCTGGAGCGCATGAGCCAGGAGCTGCACGAAGCGGAAGAAGCGCGCGATCAGGCCATCACCTACCTGCAGCAGCGCGAGGCCGAGCTGACCAACCAGCTGGTCCAGACCGAGGCCGAACTGCGCGCGGCGATGGACGGGCTGCGTGATGCCCGGCAGGAAGCCGAGGAACTGCGCGCGCGGCTTGAGGGCCGGGCCTGACCGGGCGGCGGCGCGCTACCACCGGTTCAGCGCCGCTTCGTCCTCTTCCCTGGCGGCCACCCAGCCGGCGCCACGCGCGGTGATCTCCTTTTTCCAGAAGGGCGCGCGCGACTTGAGATAGTCCATGAGGTATTCGGCCGCCTCGAAGGCATCCTTGCGGTGCCGGGCGGCGGTGGCAACCATCATGATCCGTTCGCCCGGTTTCAGCCGTCCGTGGCGGTGAATCACCAGCACATCGCCCAGCCCCCACCGCGCCATGGCCTTTTCGGCAATGCCGGTGATCGCCCTTTCGGTCATGCCGGCGTAGTGTTCGATCTCCATCGCGGTCAGGGCGCCGTCAAGGTCGCGGACGATTCCCGTGAAGGTCACGACTGCGCCCATGCCGGCGCAGTTGCGGGCGAAGGCTTCGGATTCGGCGCCAAGGTCGAAGGGGTCTTCCTGAACGGCGATGCGCATGGGGGTCAGCCTCCGGTCATCGGGGGGAAGAAGGCGACCTCGCGCACGCCGGCAAGCGGGGCGTCGAAATCCCGCAATTCCTGGTCCAGCGCGACCCGCAGCGCCGACGGGTCGGCGAAGGCCGCGGCATAGCGTTCTTCGCGGGCCTTCAGTTCCTCGACCAGTTCGGCCACGGTTGCGGCCTGTGTCTCGACCTGCTCGCGCGGGATACCTATGCGTTCGCGGACCCACGCGAAATAGAGAACGTCCAGCATCACAGCGGCTCCTTCAGATGGGGCAGGGCCTTTCGGAAATAGTCAAATCCGGTGACGATCGTCAACGCGGCCGCCAGCCAGAGCATCCACAGCCCCAGCCGGCCGGACCAGATCATGCCGGCATAATAGCCGCGCAGGCCCTGAAGGTCTTCGGCCCTGCCCTTGAGGATGTCGTTGACCATCGTCTGATCCATTTTCCAGGCGGCCTGCAGCAGGTAGTGTTCGAAGATGCCCTGGGAAAACAGGATGGCGATGGCGACCATCTGGAGGGTGGTTTTCCATTTGGCCAGTTTCGTCACCTTCAGCGTGCCGGCGGTATCGCCGAGAAATTCGCGCAGGCCCGACACGAACACTTCGCGAAACAGGATGAAGGTGGCGGGCAGCACCAGCCAGGGCGACATGGAGGAATAGCCCACGATCACCATCAGCGCGATGATCACCATCGCCTTGTCGGCAATCGGGTCGAGCATGGCGCCGAGTCTGGTTTCCTGGCTCCATGCACGGGCGAGATAGCCGTCGATCCAGTCGGTTGCGGCGGCGCTCAGGAACAGGATCAGTGCGAACCAGTCTGCATAGGGGCGGGTGAAGTAGAGGAACATCACCGCGACACCGGGGGCGGCGACAAGGCGCAGAACGGTCAGGAGATTGGGCAGGTTCCACTTCATGCGTGGACCCTACAATGACCGGTCGGGACAGAAAAGCGGGCGTCGGCAGAATCTGCCCTGGCGGGCAGATGCCTCCGGCGGGAGTATTTCCGGCAAGATGAAGGGGGGGCGCCGGCCGCTCAGCCGCGGTCGTGAAAGAAGGCATGGATGGTTTCGGCAAGGGCGTCGGAAATGCCGTCCACCGCCTTGAGGTCGGCCACTGCGGCGCGGCTGACGGCCTTGGCCGAACCGAAATGGGCCAGAAGCGCGCGTTTTCGCCCGGCACCGATGCCCGGTATTTCGTCCAGCGGCGTTGCTCCCACGGCGCGGGCGCGTTTGGCCCGGTGGGTGCCGATGGCAAAGCGGTGGGCCTCGTCCCGCAGGCGCTGGATGAAGTAGAGCACCGGGTCATTGTGCCGCAGGGCAAAGGGCGGTCGGCCGGGGCGGTGGAACTCTTCCTTGCCGGCATTGCGGTCGATGCCCTTGGCAACGCCGATGACGGGGATGTCGGACAGTCCGAAGCCTTCCATGATCCCGGCCACCGCCGAAACCTGCCCGGCGCCGCCATCGATCAGCAGCAGGTCGGGCCATTGGTCGCCGTGGCGGTCCGGGTCTTCCTTGAGAAGCCGGGCGAAGCGGCGGGTCAGCACCTCTTTCATCATGGCGAAGTCGTCCCCCGGCGCGAGATCATCGCCCTTGATGTTGAATTTGCGGTAGCTGCTCTTGCGGAAGCCTTCGGGGCCCGCGACGATCATTGCGCCGACGGCGTTGGTGCCCTGGATGTGCGAGTTGTCGTAGACCTCGATCCTCTTCGGCGGCGTGCCCAGGTCGAACGCCTCGGCCAGCCCCCGCAGCAGCCTTGCCTGCGTGGCGTGTTCGGCCATCCGGCGGGCCAGGGATTCGCGTGCGTTGCGCAGCGCCCCGGCGACAAGCTCTGCCTTTTCGCCGCGCATGGGCACGACCAGATCGACCTTGCGCCCGGCCTTGCGGGTCAGCGCCGCGCTCATCAGGTCGGCGTTCTCGATCGCGTCGGACAGGATGATCTGCCGGGGCAGTTCCTTGTTGTCGTAGAACTGGCCGAGAAAGCCCTCCATCACCTCGGCCGGCGACATGTCGTCCGAGATGCGCGGGTAGAAGTCCTGGTTGCCCCAGTTCTGGTGCGCGCGGATGAAGAAGACCTGGACGCAGGCCTGCCCGCCCTCCATGTGCAGCGCGATCACGTCGGCCTCGTCCACGGTGCGGGGGTTGATGGATTGCGACCCCTGCACTTCGGTCAGCGCGCGGATCCGGTCGCGCAGGGCGGCGGCGCGTTCGAATTCCAGCGCGGCCGAGGCTTCCTGCATCTGCCGGGCCAGTTCCTCCTGAATTCCGGTCGATCGCCCGCTGAGGAAGCGTTCGGCATCGCGCACGCTGTTTGCGTAGTCCCGTTCCGAGATCAGGCCCACGCAAGGCGCCGAGCAGCGCCTGATCTGGTAGAGCAGGCAGGGCCGCGTGCGCCCTTCGAAGGTGGAATCGGGGCAGTTGCGCAGCAGAAATACCTTCTGCAGCTGGTTCAGGGTACGGTTGACCGCAGCGGCGCTGGCGAAGGGGCCGAAATAGGCCCCCTTGTCGCGTCGCGCTCCGCGATGCTTGCGGATCTGGGGGAAGGGGTGATCCTTGGCAATCAGGATGTTGGGAAAGCTCTTGTCGTCGCGCAGCAGCACGTTGTAGCGCGGCTTGAGCTGCTTGATGAGGTTCTGCTCCAGCAGCAGCGCCTCGGTTTCCGTATTCGTGGTCAGAAACATCATCGAGGCAGTGGCCGCGATCATCCGCTGGATCCGGGGCGAATGCCCGGTGGGGCGGGCATAGCTGGAAACCCGGGCCCGGAGGTTGCGGGCCTTGCCGACATAGAGAACCCGCGCCTGCGCATCCAGCATCCGGTACACGCCGGGCGAGTTGTCCAGCGTGGCAAGATAGGCCTGGATGCAGGCATGTCCCGTGACCGGTGCCGGGGGGCTGTCATCTTTTCCCGTGGTCATGGCCGGGAGATATGATTCTCTGGCGTCGGCTGCAATCTCGGGACGTCGGAATCAAGGGAAAACAAATCCACGACTCTTGTGGATAACTGCGGAGATAACTTCTGGCGAACGTGGAATTTTCCTTGAATCACGCCGATTTCGCCGGCTTGCACAAAAAATGGGCACTTACTTAAGATATTGAAATCATTGGCGATCTTTTTTCACCATCCGCAAGTTGATGAAATTCAAGGAAATTTCCGGCCGGCGCCGGGAACGCGCCGGCACCGGTGTAAAACTTGAAGTTGGGGATCACCTATTCGACCCCCGCCACATCCGGTGTCTGCCATCCGAGATGCTGCCCGGCATCCACGCAAAGCAACTGACCGGTGACCGCGGGAGCATCGAGGAAATAGCCCAGGGCTCCGGTGATGTCGGACGGGTTCACCCCCCGTCCCGAGATCGTGTTCGCCCGCTGCGCGGCGAAATGTGCCTCGCTTTGCCGATGCCCCCGAAGGGTGGGGCCCGGTCCGATGGCATTGACCCGGATCGCCGGGGCAAGTGCCTGTGCCGCCGTGCGCGTCAGCGTCCACAGGCCGGCCTTGGCTATGGTGTAGGACATGAATTCCGGGGTCAGCTTGCGCACCCGCTGGTCGATCATGTTGACGATCAGCCCGGTGGCGCGCGGCTCTCCCGCCGCGTCGGTTTCCGCTACCAGCCCCTGGGCCGCCATCGCCTGGGTCAGGACGAAGGGCGCGCGCAGGTTGCTTTCGACATGCCGGTCCCAGGATTCGCGCGTGGCGGTGGTGATCGAGTCGTGCTCGAAAATCGAGGCGTTGTTGACCAGACAGGTGATCGGGCCGCCCAGGGCATCCGCCGCTGTGGGCAGCAGCCGGGTGGTCTGCGATTCGTCCAGAAGATCGGCCTGCAACACGGCCGCCTGCCGGCCAAGCGTGCGGATGCCCCGGGCGGTTTCCTCGGCCCCCTCGCGCGAGGTGGCGAAATGCACGGCGACGTCAAAGCCGCGGCGGGCAAGGTAGAGCGCCATTTCCCGTCCCAGTCGCGCCCCGGCGCCGGTGACGAGTGCTCGGTTCATCGGTTCCATCGGACCTTCCGGCATTGTTCTTTCTCACCGGATTGATACGTCAAAACAGCACCGTCGCAACATAGCCGACGTAAAGCGCCGAAAATGCCACCCCCCACAGCCGCGAGATGTCCCGGCACTGGAACACGAAGGGGATCAGCAGCAGGGAGGCGCCCAGCATCACCCACAGGTCGAAGGCGAGAAAGCCGGGATCGACGGGGATCGGTCCGAACATCGTGGCAATACCGACGATGGCGAGTAGATTGAACATGTTGGAGCCGATCACGTTGCCCAGCGCCACGTCGGTCTGCCGCCGCAACGCGGCCATGACCGAGGTGGCCAGTTCGGGCAGAGAGGTGCCGACGGCCACCAGCGTCAACCCGATCGCGGTTTCGGTCACGCCATAGGTGCGGGCGATGACCGAGGCATAGGTCACCAGCAGATGCGCCCCCAGCGGCAGGCCGATCATTCCCAGCACCAGGTAGATGCTGATCTGCCACCAGGGCATGTCGGGATCGGCCTCTTCGATTTCCGAGACATCGACGACCGCGCAGGCGGCGCGATGGGCCATGGCGTCGCGGAACATGTCCCACAGCACCAGCGCCAGCACCGACAGAAGGATGACCCCGGTCACGGCGGTGAAGGTGCCGAACGAGGCCAGCGCGAAGAACAGGACCGAGGCGGCCAGCATCTGCAGATATGTCTTGCGGCTGTTGCACTGGCTGGTGCGGATGATGGACAGGACTGCCGGGATGCCCAGAACCAGCAGGATGTTGGCGGTATTCGACCCGACGACGTTGCCCAGCGCGATGCCCGGTGCGCCCTCCTGCACCGCCTTGATGGCCACCAGGAGCTCGGGCGCCGAGGTGCCGAAGGCAACCACCGTAAGGCTCACGATCAGCGCCGGCACGCCCAGCCGCAGGCTGAGGTTGACCGCGCCCCGCACCAGCGAATCTCCGGCCAGCAGCAGGATGGCAAGGCCCAGCCCGCACAGCAGCCACGCCATCATTTGCGCCCCTCCCGGCCGCAATCGCAGGGGCTCTTGCCGATCTTGAACCGGCCGCATTTCGGGCATCTGGCCGAGGAAAGCCTGCGGCTGCCGGGAAACCGCAGCCTGCCGAACATGGCCAGCACCGCCATGCCGATCAGGAAGAGGGTCACGATCTTG
>JALTNO010000340.1:0-897 GCA_027000645.1 Paracoccaceae bacterium
CCCTCGCAGCCCGACAGCCTATTCGAACAGCTCCTCGCCTGGGCCGAGCAGGCCGCCAAGCAGCCCAAGCGCAAGCGCGCCGCCCGCCGGCACAAGCCGGCGTCCCAGGAGGGCGACGAGCGCAAGGCTCCGCACCAGCCCCCACCGCCAACTTGGCAGCCCGTCGCGCTCACCCTCGTGGTCGAGCGCATCCGCTGCGCCTGCTGCCGCGAGGAGTACATCGCCCCCCAGGACCTCATGCTCACCCGCAAACGCAAGTGGGGCCAGCCCCTGCTCGACTCCCGGCCCATCGGCAGCCTGGACGAGGGCGACGCCCTGCAGCTTCGCCGCGGCCGCCTCATCGAGCTCCAGCGCACGGTGGCCTGCTGCCCCGCGTGCTTCAGCGGCAAGTTCCTCCTCGAGCATGAGCTCGCCGCGCGGCGCGCCCCACAGCAGCTCCCGCTCTTCCAGCCCCGCGACATGCCGGGCGAGGACCCCGCCTGGGAGCGCTACATGGAGGCCCTCCGCTCCGCCCAGGACGCCCTGTTGGGCCTGGGCTGAGTGGGCCAGGGGCCAGGGACGGCCAGCGGCCCCCGGGGCTTCCGGCCCCCAGCCTGGCCGCCGCCCAGACTCCCGAACATACTTGACAACTGAACCGATGCCGCGCATGATTCGCCCCGAATCGGCGGCGCCGATTCCCGAACAACCCCACAACATACGGAGGACAGCATCATGGCTAAGATCGCAACCAAGCGCCTCGACACCGACCAGGGCATCGTGCGGTTCGAGTTCGCCAACGGCGAGGTCCTCGAGGTCAACGTCGCGCAGCTCCCCGAGTCCATCCGTCGCCAGGCCCTCCTGCACGGTGTGTCGCAGAAGGTCGGCGACGCCTATGCCGGCGCCGAGTCCGCAGAGGAG
>JALTNO010000340.1:907-3060 GCA_027000645.1 Paracoccaceae bacterium
CATCGCCGCCCTCGACGACGCTGCCGTCAAGGCCCTGCGCAAGCACCCCCAGATCCAGGCGGAGCTCGCCAAGATCCGGGCGGAGCGCCTCGCTGCCAAGGCCGAGGCTGGCGCCGACTCCGCCCCGGACCTGGCGGAGCTGCTCTAACCTCCCCCGAGCGGGGCTCCGGCCCTGCTCCCTCCTGTGGTCGTTGGCCGGGCCTCGTGCCCGGCCTTTTTTATGCCTGGGGCTCCGGCCAGGAACATGTTGGGCTTGACAAGCTGGATGGCCCCCGCCATCATCCCGGAACATACCGCGCAACAGAGGAGCCACCCCACCATGCCATACCAGACCACCATCGAGCTCCTACTCAGCAACAGCGAGGCCGATTCTCCTAGCTACCGCGTGCTGATCACCCAGACCGACGCCTGGCCGACGCCAGAAGCGGCACTCCTCCGCGCCAAATACACCATCGAGGTCCTGGAGGA
This sequence comes from Paracoccaceae bacterium, assembly GCA_027000645.1. Classification (GTDB taxonomy): domain Bacteria; phylum Pseudomonadota; class Alphaproteobacteria; order Rhodobacterales; family Rhodobacteraceae; genus Jhaorihella. The sequence continues at coordinate 1,376 of JALTNO010000340.1, forward strand.
GAACTTCAGCGTCCACATCCGCCAGATCCGCGTGTTCGAAGTTCGCGACCAGCAGGAGGACTGAGCCATGAGCGAGCCCGAGATCCGCATTGCCAGCACGACCTCCGTGCGCACTCCCGCGGACTGCGAGCCCCTGCTCCAGGCCGCTAAGCGTTTCGACCCCGAGTTTGACCTCGACGAGGCCCGGGATTTCATCGCAGCCTGGCTTCCAGCCGGGGGCCAGCTGCGTGACGCCAGCCTCTGGCTCTACCCACACAAGCAGCTCCCGGACCGCGTCGACTTGCGCCTCTGGTACGACGGCCCCTACGACGAGGTTGTGCTTATGCCGGCCGACTACGGCTGCATCGTCGCGAACAGCCACACCGACATGCAGCTGTACCTCATGCGCGACTACGAGCGGCCCACCTTCACAGTCCAGGTGCAGTGGCGTGCGGGCCTCCCGCCGACCGAGGTCCAGCTCCTGCACGACATGGGCCTGGTGCGCGAGCAGCGACATGAGCCCGATCCTGTCGAGCCCCGCACGGAGGTGTATGTGGCATGCCCGGTTTGAGCGCAAACCCCCGCCTCCTGCGCGCCATCCCAGCTGCGCACCGCTACGGCTACATCATCGGCTGGCGCTGGTGGCGGGTGGACCGCGGAGGCCTGTACAGCCTCTGGGTGGGCGTCGGCTCGGCCTGGCCCACCGGCCAGGCCCTGTGGGCCGGCACAAGGCTCCATCCCGACCCCCGCAACTACTGGGGCCAATGCGGCATCTACGCCTGGCGCACCGCCGAACAGGCCCTCCGGCAGCGCATGCCAGCCGGTTACGACCTGTTCGTGCTGGGCGAGGTGGCGCTCTGGGGCCATGTGATAGAACACGAGCGCGGCTACCGGGCCGAATACGCCTACCCGTACAGCTTCCGCGCGGCCGCGGCTCTGCCGGGCGCCTACGCGCCGCTGGTGCGCGTGGCCGAAATCGCCGAGCAGTACCAGCACCGGGCCGGCGCCGAGATTCGCCGGCTGCTTTGGCTGCGCAGGGCAACCCTGGACGTTCCGTTCCTCTACGCAATGGAGGCCTGAGCCATGAGCAACATCGGCAAACCCCAACGCGAGCACTTCGTCGAACCGCAGGAGCTCGAGGTGCCCGAGCAGGCGCCCGCTCCGGAGCCCGAGCCTGAGCCCGCAACCACGGAGGAGGCTTGAGCCATGCACCGCACACCCGAACAGCGGCGCGAGCGCGCCCGCGAATACGCCGACGAGGCGCTGGTGCAGCTCGCCGAGGAGCTCCGCACCGGCCAGGCCGACGACTACCTCTATGGCCTGGCGCTGGCGCACATGGAGCTGCTGGCCGGCGAGCCCCCGACCGCCGACCCGCAGCGCAAGCTCTACCTCGCCGCCCGCGAGGCCCTGGAAGAGCTGCGCGAGGCCCTTCGCGGGGGCAAGCTGCCGAAGCTCGCCAAGTTTTTCGACCTCGTCACGGACTACGACGAGGACTTCGCGGCGATCGCGGACGACATGGGCTGGGAGCGCCTCGAGGCAGAGGAGGAGCGCGCGGAGCTCGCCCGCCTCGAGGCGAGCCGCGACTACCGATAGGGTCAATGCCCCCGCGCAGCCCTCAAGGCACGTTGGGCGCGTGGCGTTGCCAGTCCCAGGAGTATAAACACGCGTCCTCCCGGGCGGGGCTGCGTGGGGGCATTGACCCTATC
>JALTNO010000341.1 GCA_027000645.1 Paracoccaceae bacterium
TCCTGCCCGCGGCACATGGCCGTCACTCGGCGGCGATCCTGATGACCGGTTCCATCGCGGACAGGTGTTCGTCGCTCAGGTGGCACTTGATCGAATGGCCCCCGGCCACCTGCCGGATGGCGGGCACTTCGCGCTCGCACAAATCGCCCGGCACCTTTTCCTTCCAGCGGCAGCGTGTCTGGAACGGGCAGCCCGGCGGCGGGTTCATCGCCGAGGGAATGTCGCCTTCCAGAACCACATGGGTCTTCTGCACCGAAGTATCCGCGATCGGCACCGCCGACAGCAGCGCCTCGGTATAGGGGTGATAGGGCGGGCTGAAGACCTGCTCGGTACTGCCCAGTTCGACCACGTGGCCGAGATACATGACCATCACCCGGTCGCTGAGATAGCGCACGATCGAGAGGTCATGGCTGATGAACAGAAGCGTGGTGCCGTTCTCGCGCTGGATTTCCATCAGCAGATCGGTCACGGCCGCCTGCACGCTCACGTCCAGCGCCGAAACCGGCTCGTCCGCGACCACGACCCGGGCGCCGCCGGCAAAGGCCCGCGCGATGCCCACCCGCTGCTTCTGCCCGCCGGAGAGCTGCCGCGGCATCCGGCCGGCAAAGGAACGCGGCAGTTTCACCAGATCCAGAAGTTCCAGCATCCGTGCCCGGCGTTCGGCGTCGTTACGGCCGACGCCGAAGATCTCCAGTGCCCGCATGATCTGGCGACCGACCGTCATCGACGGGTTAAGCGTGTCGAACGGGTTCTGGAACACCATCTGGATGTCGGCCACGGTTGCCGTGTCGCGCTCTTCGATCGGGATGTTGCCGATCTCGCGCCCGTCGAAAACGATCCTGCCGTCGGTCGCCGTCTCCAGCCCCATCAGCACCTTGGCGAAGGTGGACTTGCCGCAGCCCGACTCGCCGACGATGGCAAGCGTCTCGGATTCCCGCGCGTCGAAGGTCAGTTCCTCGTTGGCCTTGACCACCCGCTTCTCGCCGCCGCCGAACAGGGCGTTGGCGGCGACCTCGTAATATTTCTTCAGCCGGTCCATGCTCAGGACGACCTCGCCGATCCGTGCTTTCCGGCGGCTCTGCTCGACCTCCACCGGCGCGTCCCAGTCGATTTCCCGGAACCGCAGGCAGCGGGTCGCGTGACGTTCGTTGCCGGGCACGTCGAACATCGGGATCTCTCCCGCATCGCACCTGCCGGCCTCGAAATAGTCGCATCGCGGGCCGAAATTGCATCCCGGCGGCCGTTCGTGCGGCAGCGGAAAATTGCCCGGTATCGCCTTGAGGGGACGCGCGTTCTTGTCCGTGCCCGGCAACGGGATGGAGCGGAACAGGGCCTGCGTGTAGGGATGGCGCATCTCGTCGAACACGTCCCGGATCGAGCCGCGCTCGACCGCCTCGCCGGAATACATCACGCACAACCGGTCGCAGGTTTCCAGCACCAGCCCCAGATTGTGACTGATGAACAGCATCGAGGTGCCGTACTTCTTGCCCAGGTCCCTGACCAGTTCCACCACCGCCGCTTCCACCGTCACGTCGAGAGCCGTGGTCGGCTCGTCGAGGATCAGCAGCGCGGGCTTGCTCATCAGCGCCATGGCGATCACGATCCGCTGCTGCTGGCCGCCCGAAAGCTGGTGCGGATAGGCATTCAGCATCCTTTCCGGATCCGGCAGGCGCACGTCGCGCACCACTTCCAGCGCCCGCGCCCAGGCTTCGTCCCGGCCGATCCGTTCGTGAATCATCGGCACCTCGATCAGCTGCTTGCCGATCTTCATGGCCGGGTTGAGGCTCGCCATCGGCTCCTGGTAGATCATGGCGATGTCGTTGCCGCGGATGTCGCGCAGCTCGGCCTCGCTCATGCCGGCCATGTCGCGGCCCTTGAACCGGATGGTGCCGCCGACGATGCGCCCGTTCTTTCCCAGGTCGCGCATCACGCCCAGCGCGACGGTGGACTTTCCGCAGCCGGATTCTCCGACCAGCCCCACCGCCTCGCCCGGCATGACCGAAACCGAAAAATCCATCACCGCGGGGATCTCGCGCAGCCGCGTGAAGAAGGAAATCGAAAGCTTGTCGATCTCCAGGATCGGTCCTTCGTGCCCGGCCTGATTGCCCATCTTCCCGTCTCCTTGCCAGGTCGCCCGTCCGCGGGCTTTTTCTGGCTCCAAATATCCCGGGGGTCCGGGGGCAGGGCCCCCGGCGCTCCCCTCAGTCCTTCAGCGACTCCTCCCGCAGCCCGTCCGCCAGCAGGTTCAGCCCCAGCACCAGGCTCAGCAGCGCCAGCGCCGGCGGCAGGGCGGGGTGGAGGTAGATCGACAGCAGCTTGCGTCCCTCGTTGATCGTGGAGCCCCAGTCCGGGCTCTCGGGTGGCAGTCCCAGCCCGAAGAAACCCAGCGTGCCGAGAAGGATCGTCGTGTATCCGATCCGCAGGCAGAAATCGACGATCAGAGGCCCGCGCGCATTGGGCAGGATCTCCCACAGCATGATGTACCACGGCCCCTCGCCGCGGGTCTGGGCCGCGGCCACGTAGTCGCGGGTCTTGATGTCCATGGTCAGCCCGCGCACGATGCGGAACACTGTGGGCGAATTGACGAAGACGACCGACACGAACACCACGAGGATGCCGCCGGGCACGTCGAACAGATCGACGATCCGGGGCAGCGCCGGGATCGAGATCGACGGCGTGTTCACCAGGTAGCCGTTCGTCGAGATCAGCGACAGGTAAAGCCAGATCATCACCCCCAGCACCCCGGCCAGCAGCGGGTTGCGAAACCGCGGCTGGGTGTGAAAGCGCGAGTTGAGCAGCACCGCGGTGAACACGATCGGAAACACGAACAGGACCGCGGCCATGTAGTTCGGAACCCCCGTCACCACGATCTCGGGAGTGACCAGAAGGTAGAACAGCAGGATCACCGGGAAGGCCAGGATCAGGTTGGCGAGGAAGGACAGGACCGTGTCCAGCCGGCCGCCGTAATACCCCGCCGGCAGGCCCAGGGTGATGCCGACCATGAAGGCGAACAGCGTCGCCAGCGGCGCGATCTGCACCACCACCCAGGCGCCCTTGACCATGCGCGAGAACACGTCCCGCGCCAGGTTGTCGCCGCCGAGCAGGTACCATTGATAGGCGCCCTCGGCCGCCCCGCGCAGCCGCGTGCCGGGCACCTTGTTCTTCATCCCCGAAGCCTGTGCCAGCGCGTCATGGGTCACGATCAGGTCCATCGCGCCGAAGATGCCGGTGAAGACCCAGAACATCACGATGGCAAAGCCGATCATGCCGATGGGGCTGTCGAACAGCTTGCCGTAAAGCCCCAGCCGCCGCTTGAAGGCGATCGAGGCCGAATAGAGGATGGCCAGCGCGATCCAGACCGGCGTGAACTGCCACAGGATCCGCCAGATGATTTCGACAGTGCCGAGAGGTTCCATCTTCCCGCTCCCCCGTCACGAAATGCGGATGCGCGGGTTCAGGTAGACATAGCCGATATCCGAAATCAGCTGCGTCACCAGCACCACCACCACCGAGACCACCGACACCGCCAGCAGAAGCTCGATGTCATTGTTGCCCGCGGCCTGCACCAGGAGCCAGCCGAAGCCCTTGTAGTTGAACAGGACCTCGGTGATCACCACGCCGTTGAGCAGCCACGGAAACTGCAGCATGATGACCGTGAAGGGGGCGATCAGCGCATTGCGCAGGGCGTGCCTGAGGACGATGCCGGGGAAGGACACGCCCTTGAGCCGCGCCGTGCGGATGTACTGCGCGGTCATCACCTCGGTCATCGAGGCGCGCGTCATCCGCGCGATATAGCCCATGCCGTAAAGGGCGATGGTCAGCACCGGCAGGAAGAAATTGTTGAAATTGGCGTCCTCCATGGCGCTGGTCGCGGTGCCCTTGAACCATTTCAGGCCGACGGCCGAGGACGAGAACACCGCGATGAAGATCACCCCCGACACGTATTCGGGCGTCGCCGTGGTCAGGATCGAGATGGTCGAAAGCGTCCGGTCGGTGCGCGACCCTTCCCGCATTCCGGCCAGAACCCCGATAATCAGCGCCGAAGGCACCATGAGCACCAGAACCCAGAACATCAGCTTTGCGGTCAGCGTCAGGCGGATGCCGACGATCCGGGAAACCTCGTCCTTGAACACCGTGGAGAAGCCCCAGTCCCCCTGCAGGATGCCGCAGAATTTCGGGGCCTGCGCCGCCTCTTCCGCGCTGGCGGTGCCGCGCCAGCAGCGCCCGGTCACGCCCGCTTCGGTCTGCCGCGTCCAGCCCGGCAGCACCCCCAGCCACTGGCCGTATTTCACCAGCATCGGCTGGCCGTAGCCGTTGGCGTCCAGCCAGCTCTGCACCTCCGCGTCGTCCATGCGGAAATTGCCCTGGGTCTTGGCCAGCTTTTCCAGGTTCGGGTAGAGATTGGTCAGGAAGAAGACGATAAGCGTGAGGCAGATCGCCGTCACCAGCATGACGCCGGATCGTCTGAGTATGAAAATTCCCATGTCGGCCCCGTCGGACAGGTCGTTGCGGGCCTGTCGCCACCCGCGCGTCGATTACCGGCACTCCTTGCCGCAGAGGCGGGGCGCGCGCCGCCACGCGCGCGCCCGGGCCGGGGCTTCTAGCCCTTGACGGCCCATTTGTAGATCTGCGGCAGATAGGCGATGTGCATGTCGCCACCGATCACCCGTTCGTTGTGGTGACGATAGAGCGACCGCCAGTAGGGCTGGATGGTCACGCCATCCTCGACGATCAGGGCCTGGCACTTGCCGGCGACCTTGCGGCGCTCGTCGGCGTCGGCGATCGCGTTGGCCTGCGTGAGCAGATCGTCGAATTCCGGGTTCGACCAGCCGAACTCGTTCCACGCCTCGCCCGAGCGATAGGCAAGTCCCCAGACCTGCGTGGCCAGCGGGCGGTGGTTCCAGTTGGTCGAACTGAACGGGTACTTGGCCCAGTCGTTCCAGAAGGTGGAGCCGGGAAGAACCGTGCGCTTGACCCTGAAGCCCGCATCGCGAAGCTGGGCGGCCACCGCGTCGGTGGTGTTGCGCCGCCAGTCATCGTCGATCGAGATGATCTCGTGTTCGAAGTCCATCATCCCGGCCTCCTCCATCAGCGCCTTGGCCCCGGCCGGATCGAAGGGCAGGCGGCCGACGTTTGGGTCATATTCCGGATGCACCGGACCGGCGTGATGGTTTTCGGCCGGCGCCCCGCGGCTGGCATAGCCCAGTTCCAGGCAGACGTTGTTGTCCACCGCCATCGCCAGCGCCTTGCGCACGCGCCTGTCGGCATAGGGCTTGATGCCGTTCACCTCGGCCAGCTGGTTCGGCCGGATCACGATGGTCGCCCCCGACACCACTTCGGACTTGACCCAGCCGAGGCCGTCGAACACGTCCACGAAATCGCCGACCGTTTCCCAGACCATGTCGATCTCGTCCGCCTCGGCCGCCGCGACGAACGAGGCCGGGTCGGTGCCGTAGTCGATGAACTCGATCCGGTCCAGATAGAACCCGCCCTCGGGGAAGGCGGTATCGCCCCACCACGGGTGGTCGCCCTTGACCAGAACGCCCTTGACCCCGACCTCCATCATCTCGGGCAGCATCGGCCCGGTGCCGATCGGGTTCTTCAGCATGTTCTCGGGGTCGTGCGACTTGTGCACGATCGCCGCCGGGTAGTCGGCCATGCCGGGAATGATGGTGATGTCCGAAGAATTCGTCTTCAGCCTGACGGTATGGCTGTCCACCACGGTGATCGCCCCGTCGGCGGCCCTGCCGGTGGCCGGGTCGATCAGGCTGGCCATGCGGCCGGCCATGGAGTTGCCCTCCACCGACTTGTCGCACCAGCCCTCGATGTTGCGGGCCACGTCCTCGGCGGTGAAGTCGTCGCCGTTGTTCCACTTCACGCCCTTGCGGACGAAAAGCATGTATTCGGTGGCGTCCTCGTTGGCCTCCCAGCCTTCCAGCAGCATCCCGCGGAAGGTGCCGTCCGAGTTGTACTCGACCAGGTATTCCAGCCACCCGGCGGTGAAGGCGGCGATCTGCGTCCAGTCGTAGGTGCGCGGATCCTTCAGCGCGCGCACCTCCATCTGCATCCGCAGCGTGCCGCCGCGCGGCTTGTCCGCCGCGGCGCGGGCCGGGGCCTGCAGCCCGATCAGGCCGTAGGCGGCCGTAGCGCTCACCCCCAGCGCGGTGGAGCGTACGAGAAACTCGCGCCGACTCAGTTTTCCCTGCCTGTATTCCTCGGCGTACATTTCGGCCGCCCAATGGATGGGCCTGCCCTTGATGGCGTCGAATTTCATCGCGGTTCATCTCCCTGTTTCACGGACATTTCATGTGTTTGCCGTCGGCATAGCTGCCCGCGTCTGACGGCCGTGCGGCATAATCATGGGCTCCGGCCCCGGATTGGCGGTGCCCCGATGGTTCTATTCCGCACGACCGGCACCGGCGCGTCAACGCTTGCTTTCGTCATGTCGCGGTCAGAAAGCGACATGAAACCTGTAAAAAAACGTCATTCGCGATCATGTGACCGCGCGCGAAGGCGTCCGGCGGGGCCGGTCTCGACAGTTCTGTCGAATCCGGCCGAATCGGTTGCACCCCCGGCCGCCCGGCGGCGCAGGGCGGTGGGAGAGCGTCCCGTCCTGCGCCTGACAAAGCGGGAAAAGGCGGCCGGGCCGGAAAAGCCCAGATGCCGCGCGATGTCCTGTACCGGGGCGCGCGTGCGGCCCAGCAGCCGATGCGCGGCGTGCAGGATCCGGTCCTCGAGAAGCGCCCCGGCGGTGCGCCCGATCTCGGCCCGGCAGGCCCGGTTCAGGTGATTGACGGACACGCCCAGCGCTGCCGCATGGCCGGCGACGCCGCCGCCGTCGGCGTAGGAAGTGACCAGGCGCCGGCAATAGGCCCGGCTCAGGCGGCGCGTGGGCGCGGCGGTTTCCGGCGCATCCGGGGCGGTCGGTTCCTGCCGGATCAGCCAGACCGCGATCAGGCGGGCAAGTGCCTCGACGGCCTGCGCGTGACCCGGACGCGCCTGAAGCTGTTCGCGGCCGATGGCGTCGCACAGGGCGGTCAGTTCCGCCTGCTCGCGGCTGTCGCGCACATGCAGATGACGCGGCGTCGCGGGAAGGTTCATGTCGGCCCGTGCCGGGAAACTCACCGTCAGGCCCAGCGCACCTCGTCCCGCCTCGAACGCGAACAGGTGCCGGGCGGGGACGAACAGCGCGTTGTGGGGGCCGAGACCGCGCCGGGTGCCGTCGAGCAGCGCGACGCCCTGGCCCCGGGTGAGCCAGATCAGCAGGTGCTCGCCCCGGTCATGCGCAAGCGCCAGTTCCCAGCCGTCCGTGCCCGCCAGCCGGGCGAGCGTCTGCAGATGCGGATGGGGCAGGGGGGCGGGATCGAAAGGCATGGGGCGCGCGGGATGGCTCGGACCGATACGGGGGTTGGTGCCGATCATGCAGGCACCGGGCCTTCCCCCGCAAGGGCGGGTCATCCCGCCGGCATCCATTCGCCCGGCGGTCGCAGCTCCAGCCAGCCCTTCATGCGGGCGCGGAACCATGTCCGCTGCCGCTTGGCGAATTGCCGGGTGGCGACGGTGGCGCGGGTGCGGGCCTCCTCCAGCGTGATCTCACCCTCCAGATGCGCCATCAGTTCGGCGACGCCGATCGCCCTGCAGGACGGCAGGGCCGGGTCGTAGCGGTCGCGCATCGCCGCCACTTCCTCCAGCGCGCCCTGTTCCAGCATCCGGTCGAACCGCTGTTCGATGCGCGCGTTCAGCCAGTCCCTGGGGGCGTCGAACAGGATCGGCAGGCAGCGGTCGAGGGGCAGGGCGGGGGGCGGTGTGTCGTTCTGCCACGCGGCCAGGGGGCGGCCGGTGGCGGTCTGCACTTCCCAGGCCCGTTGCACCCGGGCGCGGTTCATCCGGTCGATCCGGGCGGCGGTGGCGGGGTCCAGCTCGGCCAGCATGGCCTCGCGCGTCATCTTCGCGGCCCGGGCGCGGGTTTCGGCCGGGATCGGAGGGATTTCGGCCAGCCCCTCGGTCAGCGCCGCGAAGTACAGCCCGGTACCGCCGACGATGATCGGCCGCTCGGGGCCGCGCAGCAGTGGCTGCACGGCGCGCAGCCAGTGGCCCGCCGACCAGGGCGCGTCATGTGCCAGATGGCCGTAAAGGCGGTGGGGGACCAGGGCCTCTTCCTCGCGCGAGGGGCGCGCGGTGACGATCCGCCAGCAGCCATAGACCTGGGAGGCATCGGCATTGACGATCACCCCGCCATGGCGGCGGGCGATCTCCAGCGCCAGCGCCGACTTGCCCGAGGCCGTCGGCCCGGCGATCAGGACCGGGACGTTTTCGGGGATGGGGGGGATTTCCGCCAGGTGCGCCATTGCCTCCTCTTCGGGGCGGTGCCGGACATCGGCCGCGCCCGCCCTTTGCGCATTGAACATGGTGGCGGATTGCTCCATTTTGCGCCGAGCGTAAACCCCTGCCCGATCGGAGCGCAACATGACCTCGACCCTCGCCCCCGAATCCCCCCGCGAAAATCGCGGCGAACCCCCGCGGACCAGGCCGGAAACGACCTATGAAAGGGTGATGCTGAAGATTTCCGGCGAGGCCCTGATGGGCGACCAGGGATTCGGCCTGCACCCGCCCACCGTGCAGCGCATCGCGCAAGAGGTGAAATCGGTACACGATCTGGGGGTCGAGATCTGCATGGTGATCGGCGGCGGCAACATCTTTCGCGGGTTGCAGGGCAGCGCCCAGGGGATGGAGCGTACCACCGCCGACTACATGGGGATGCTGGCCACGGTGATGAACGCGCTGGCCATGCAGTCGGCGCTGGAGGATATCGGCGTGTTCACCCGGGTCATCAGCGCCATCCGCATGGACGAGGTATGCGAGCCCTATATCCGCCGCCGGGCGGTGCGGCACCTGGAAAAGAAGCGCGTGTGCATCTTTGCCGCCGGCACCGGCAACCCCTATTTCACCACCGACACCGCCGCCACCCTGCGCGCCAGCGAAATGAAGTGCGAGGCCATCTTCAAGGGCACCAAGGTGGACGGGGTCTATGACAAGGATCCGACGAAATACCCCGATGCCAGGCGCTATGACACGGTGTCCTATGACGACGTCCTGGCCAAGCGGCTGGGGGTGATGGATGCCTCGGCCATCGCGCTTGCCCGTGACAACAACCTGCCGATCATCGTTTTTTCCCTTGACGAGCCGGGCGGCTTCCGCGGCATCCTCGCGGGGCGGGGCACCTATACAAAGGTGGGTGGCTAGGTCTATAGACCGGGCAGGAACCGAACAACCCGACGCGGGGAGAGCGTATCGACATGTCAGAAGAATTCGAACTTGACCTGGACGACCTGCAGCGGCGGATGGAAGGCGCCATGGCGGCGCTGCGGACCGAATTCGCTTCGCTGCGCACGGGCCGGGCCAGCGCCGCCATGCTCGAGCCGGTGCAGGTCGAGGCCTATGGCCAGATGACCCCGATCAACCAGGTCGGCACCATCAACGTGCCCGAGCCGCGCATGGTCACCATCAACGTCTGGGACAAGAGCCTCGTCAACAAGGTGGAAAAGGCGATCATGGAATCGGGGCTGGGGATCAATCCGCAGACCAACGGCACCATCATCATGCTGCCGATTCCCGAGCTGAACGAGGAACGCCGACGCGAACTCAGCAAGGTCGCCGGCCAGTATGCGGAACAGGCGCGGGTGGCGATCCGCAACGTGCGGCGCGACGGCATGGACAAGATCAAGAAGGCCAAGGCCGAAAGCCACCTGTCCGAGGACGATCAGAAGTTCTGGGAATCGGAAGTGCAGGACCTCACCGACAGGATGATCAAGGCGGTGGACGAGGCGCTGGAGCACAAGCAGGCCGAGATCATGCAGGTCTGACCCGGGTACATGCCACGCGATACCGATAACGGCGAAGGGCCGCAGGGGCCGAAGCATGTTGCGATCATCATGGATGGCAACGGCCGCTGGGCGCAGGCCCGCGGCCGGCCGCGCCTGTTCGGCCATCACGCCGGTGCCCGCCGCGTGCGCGAGGTGGTCGAGGCCTGCCCGGATCTGGGCATCAAGTATCTGACGATCTTCGCCTTCTCCACCGAGAACTGGAAGCGGACCCAGGTCGAGGTGGCGGGGCTGATGAGCCTCTTCCGCCGCTACATCACCAAGGAGACGCGGGCGCTGAAGGAGCGCGGCGTCCGGGTGCGTTTCATCGGCGACCGGGTGCGGCTGGATCCCAAGCTGATCGACCTGATGGACCGGCTGGAGAAGGAAACCGCCCATAACGATCTGGTGCACCTGACGATCGCGCTCAACTACGGTGGCCGGGACGAGGTCGCCCGCGCCACCAGGCGGCTGGCCGAGGATGTGGCAGCCGGCCGGCTCAAACCCGAAGACGTGGATGAAGAAACGCTGCCAAGATACCTTGATACATGCGTTCTTCCCGATCCGGACCTGGTCATCCGCACCTCGGGCGAGGCCCGGATTTCCAATTTCCTCCTGTGGCAGTCGGCCTATTCGGAATACGAGTTCATCGACACGCTCTGGCCCGATTTCACGGCCGCCGAGCTGGAGCGCCTGTGCAGGAACTACGGCCGGCGGGAGCGCCGCTTCGGCGCGGTCGGGTCATGAACGACACGGGAAGCGGAACCGGCCGGTGGTCGGATCTTTCGGCGCGGCTGGTTTCGGCGCTGGTCATGGTGGGCGTGGCCTCGGCCGCGCTGTGGTCCGGCGGGGCGGTCTGGCAGGGTTTCATCGCCCTGATCTGCGCGGCGATGGTGTATGAAATGGCACGGATGCTGGCGCCTTCGGCCCCGGCGGTCGGCTTTCTGACGGCGGCGGTGGCGGCAGTCGTGATCTTTCCCGCGACCACGCTTCCGGCCTGGGTGGTCCTGCCTTCGGCCCTGGTGCCGGGGCTGGTCGGCGCGGCGATGATGCGGGCGCGGGGGGGGCTGTTCCTGTTCTTTGCCAGCTGGATCGCGCTGGCGGGGTTTGCCTTCATCACCATCCGGGCCGATCTGGGGCCGGTCGGCATGCTGTGGCTGATCTGCGTGGTGATCGCCACCGACGTGGCCGGCTATTTCGCCGGCAAGGCGATCGGCGGGCCGAAATTCTGGCCCCGCGTCAGCCCCAAGAAGACCTGGTCCGGCACCGTTGCCGGGTGGATCGCGGCGGCTCTGGTCGGCGCCGGATTTGCGGCCTGGTCGGGCTTCGGCGCGGGGATGATCGCGATTTCGGTGCTGGCCGCCTTTGCCGCCCAGGCCGGCGACATCGCCGAAAGCGCGGTCAAGCGAAAGGTCGGCGTGAAGGATTCCAGCGGCCTGATTCCTGGGCATGGCGGGTTTCTCGATCGCTTCGACGGGATGATCGGGGCGGGGGTCTTCATCCTGCTTGCCGGGATCGTCACGGGTTTCCTTCCCGGGGTGCTGTAATGCGCAGGGTGACGATACTTGGCGCCACCGGGTCCATCGGTCAGAACACCATCGACTTGATCCGGCGCGACGGCGACAGCTACCGGGTCGTGGCG
>JALTNO010000342.1 GCA_027000645.1 Paracoccaceae bacterium
GAGCCCCCTTCTCACGGCGATCAGACGGAATCCGCCTCCAGCCCGTCGAAGATGGATGGATCAAGCTCCTCCCAGAACCGGAATACCGCCTGGGCATTCATCGGCGACATCCAGCCGAAGCGCTCGAAATCCGCCCGCGCGCCGGGGTCTTCCAGACGCGACAGGAACAGGCGTCTGTCCGCATCGCGCTGGGTCGGGGTGCGGGCGGCAACCGCCTGCTGAACCCGGCGCAGGCGTTCGGCCCGGTCCCTGCGCTCGGGCGAAGACTCCGCAACCGCCGCGGCACCTTCCCTGGAGCGCGGCGCCGCCCCCTGCCCTGCCCCGCCGAAATCGCCGTCAAGCGCCGCCGAGAGATAGCCCACCATGTTGCGCACGTTCCGGCGCTGACCGACATAGTCGAGCTTGGCCGCAACCTGCTCTTCGCCATGGGTGGTCAGCCATTGCCGCGCCAGCCGGTCGCTGACACCAAGATCGCGCAGGCGGCGATAGACCGGCCCGTGCCGCAGGCCCGGCCCGTCATCGATATCGAGGATCGCCAGCTGCGGGTTTTCTCGGATCAGGAAACGGATTTCACTGACCGTCCGCCCCCGTCTGCGGGTCTCCGGTTCGATCAGGATGTTCGAGGTCCTGTTCACCTCGGCCACGGCCGGCTTGATGACCTTGGCGTTGAGGTGCTTGAAACTTTCGTAATAGCTCGACCCGTCCACCCCCATGAGCCGGCGGAAGAGATCCAGCGTCCACCAGCCGGTGCTGCCCGTGCGCACGAAGCGATAGCAGTTCTCGTAGAGCGCCAGCGCGTGGCCCGAGGTAAAGCGGCGCTGGATGTTGAGATTGATCAGCGCGAAGACCTTCGGGTCATGCAGCTTCTCGGCCAGCGCCGGGGAATAGGCGTATTCGCATATTCCCCCCTTGAGCCTTGCATAGCTGAGAAGGCTGGAGACGCCCCATTCCTGCTGGCCCTTCTCGTCCAGCATGTCCCATTCCGCAACAGTCTCTGCAAGGCCTCGCAGAGACTGCTTGAGCGTATCCATGTCATTCGAGTTGTAGCCGATCATCAGGCACAGCGTCCGGGCGTCGATCTGATGGCGCGGCTGGCTGGTCAGGGTGTCGTAGGCATTCAGCAGCAGGACATTGCTCAGCTTGCGCTGCAGCAGGGTGAGCTTGCCCGATACGTGAATCGCGGCCACGTGCTTCTTGACTGCCGGGCGACGAAGCGAGCCGGTTAGCTGCTCTCGCGGAATGTCGTCCATCGCTCTGCCTCTTGCGGTTTTTCACAGTATGCCCGATTCAGGGACCTGCGCGCAAACCCTTTTCGGGTGCCTTTTCTTCTCGAACATCCATCCCGAAAACGGGTACCTTTGCCCAGCGGCACCTGGTAATCGCTCCCGAAAGGTACCATTTTACGGGAGCGCATCCCGGCTCATCGAATCCGGACGACGTGAATTTCAACGAAACAGTGTCTTATGAGAGCCGAGAAGCCGTTTTCCCGCGAATCGGTGCCCCATGTCACGTATTCCGGTCCCGATCGTCCCGCAAAAGGGTACCCGTGGTCCTGTAGCTGGGTACCGGATACACGGTAAATCATTGATAACAAGTGATTATTCGAGGGCAAAGATTCTAAAGATTCGAAAGACTCAGAAACATGCAGTCATGTTTTCCTGATTTTTTCCCGAGGTTGAGCGGCAATACCGCCCCTCGGGATTCACTTGCGCCCTCTCATGTGCGATAGTTCGATGCAAATCATCCATCGAACAGCACATCGCGAAGGAAACAGGATGGCAGCAGGCAAAGATCCCCTCCCCCCATATTTCAACATCGATCCGGCCGAGGCGGCAAGAAAGTTGTCCGATCCTATCGACACCGCCCGATTCGCGAAAGCAGCCGCTTTCGCAACCAAGGGGCGCGAAGACCTGGCCCGGCGGGGATACGCTCCGGACGGCAAGAAACGGCTGCGGCGGTTCTCCACGTGGGAGGTGTGCCGCTACCTGATCCCGGTGGCACCGGCCCATTTCCGGCGGGTCCTGAAAAAGAACCCGGATCTCCCTCAGGGAACGGGCGAGGGCAACTCGAAATGGTTCACTCTGGAAGAGGTTCTGACCCTGCGGCGTTACTTTGCCGCCGAAGGCGCCTCGGACCGGGAATACCTTCCCTGGCGCCCCGAGGGCCTGCCTGCCAAGATCATCGCCGTTTCCAACTTCAAGGGTGGCACGTCCAAGACCACGACGACCGCTCATCTGGCCATGTCGGCCGCGCTTGATGGCTACAAGGTTCTGGTCATCGATCTGGACAGCCAGGGCTCGCTCACCTCGATCATGGGGGGCACGGTCGAGGACGAATGGTCCACCGCCTTTCCGCTGCTGGCCAAGGATTATGCGCTTGCACTTGAGGAGGAGAACCGGGTGCGCGCGGCGGCGGGCGAGCCCCCCCTGCCCTTCGACGAAACCCTGACCGAGGCGCTCGGAGTTTCGCCGCGAAACCTCATCCAGAAGACCCACTGGCCGAACATCGACCTGCTGGGTGCGCAACTCAACCTGTATTGGGCGGAGTTCCAGATCCCGGTCTGGCGCATGGGCCTTCGGTCCTGGCCGCTGTGGGATGCCTTGGGCAATGCCTTGGCGAATGAACGGGTTCTTTACGATTACGACATAGTGTTCATCGATACACCGCCGGCGCTGGGGTACCTCACGATCAATGCCCTTGCCGCGGCCGACATCCTTCTGGTCCCGCTCGGCGCGTCGTTTCTGGAATTCGATTCCACGGGCAGGTTCTTCGACATGCTGTACTCCACCTTTGCCAGCGTAGAAGAGGGCGAGAACGCCGCCCGCCGCCGGGCCGGCCTGCCCGAGATCAAGTTCGAATGGGACGCGGTGCGCGCCATCATTACCCGGTTCGATGCGGCGCAGCAGACCGATCTTGCGAACGTGATCCAGGCCTATTTCGGGGATTTCATGACCACCTTCCGGCAGGACATGACAGCCATGGTCGGCCAGGCCGGGGAACAGGTCAATGGTATCTACGAGGCAGATTATCGCGATTTCAACCGTGACACCTATGTGCGCGGGCGCGAGACATTCGATCGCACCTGGGCCGAAGTGAAGGAGCTGATCCTCGGCACGTGGTGGCGCGATCTGCAGTTGATGGAGCAGGACGAGGAAGACAGGGGGCACCAGCATGGCCAAGCGCAGGAAGCTTGAGGCGCCAAGCGCCGAGGATCTGAACCGGATCGAAGAGGAGTTTCGCCGCGAAACCTCGCGCACGGCATCTTCTCCGGCGCGCGGCACGGCACCCATCGCGCAGGTGGCGGCCGACAGCGCGGCCCTGCTGCAGGCCGGCGCGCCCGACGCCCGGGCCCGCGAGGCCGAGCTGGCACGCTACCGGCAGGCCGAGGAGAAGGGGTTGCTCATGGTCGATCTGCCGGTGGGCGAGATCGACGCCGACGTGATGATCCGGGACCGTGCGGTTCTGGACGAGGCCGAGATGACCGAACTGCGCCTGTCCATCGCGGCAAGCGGGCTGCGCCTGCCCATCGAGGTGTTCGAACTGGCCGAGCCGCGCCCGGACGGAATGCGTTACGGCCTGATATCAGGTTATCGGCGGCTGATGGCGGTGCGGGCGCTCGGGGGGCTTACGCAGGATCAGAAATATGACACCATCCGCGCCCTGATCCGGCCCCGGACCGAGGCGGACAAGGCCTTTGCGGCGATGGTCGAGGAAAACGAGGTCCGCTCCGAACTGAGTCATTTCGAACGCGGTCGAATTGCAGTGATCGCCGCTCAGCAGGGCGCCTTCGTCAACGTGGAAGAGGCGGTGAACCGGCTGTTCGCGGCGGCGTCCAAGGCCAAGCGATCAAAGGTGCGCTCCTTTGCGCTGATCTTCGAAGAGCTAGGCGACATGCTGTCCTTCCCCGAAGCACTGACCGAAAAGCGGGGGTTGCGCCTGGCCCAGGCCCTGCGGCAGGGGGCCGAGGCACGGCTGCGCGCGGCCCTGGCGGATGTGGCGCCGGCCGATGCCAATGCCGAATGGGCGCTGCTGGAGCCGATCGTGGCCGAAACCGAAGCGGCGCCCCGTGATCCGCGAAGGGGCGGGCGCCCGAGGGTTGCAAAGCCGCCCTCGGGCTGGAAGGACGCCGAGACGCTGCACACCTCGGCAGGAATTACCATCCGCAAGATGCGGGATGAATACGGGTTCCTGCTGCGGTTCGAGGGGCGGGGGCTGGACGACGACCTCATGGACAGCCTGGTGGCGGAAATCCGGGCGCTGCTGGAACGGCCCTGAGGTTTTGCTGCGAAACCGGCGGGGCAGGGGGGTCAGAAGCGGGCCAGCAGCATGCCAAGGCTTTTGGGGGAAGGGCGCGCTGCCGGGCGCGCCCTTCCTCGTGTCAGGACTTCAGCGCCTTGCGCACGCCTTCGGCGTAGTCCGGGCTGACCTTTTCGTAATGGGCCAGCATCCGGTCGATGATGTCCTGCGGCACGCCCTGCATGGCGGCGGCGGTGTTGGCGTAAAGCCGCGCGCGCTGGCCGTCATCCATCAGCGTGTGCAGGGCGCGGGGCTGGGAGTAGTCGTCATTGCCTTCGCGGTGGTCATGGCGCGCCGCATCGCCCGAAATCCGCAGCGGCGGCTCGGCCACGCCGGGGTCTTCCACCGGCCCGCCGAAGCTGTTGGGCTCGTAATAGGCATCAATCACGCCGCTTTGCTGGCCGGTGAAGTTCATCGCCCCGTCCTTGTGGTAATGATGCACCGGGCAGCGCGGGCGGTTGACCGGCAGCGCCTCGTAATGGGTGCCAAGGCGGTGGCGGTGGGCATCGGCATAGGAAAAGATCCGCGCCTGAAGCATCTTGTCGGGCGAAAACCCGATCCCCGGCACCACGTTGGAGGGGCTGAAGGCGGCCTGTTCGATCTCGGCGAAATAGTTGTCCGGGTTGCGGTTCAGCTCGATTTCGCCGACCTCGATCAGGGGGAAGTCCCCATGCGGCCAGACCTTGGTCAGGTCGAAGGGGTTCCAGGGCGTCTTTTCGGCGTCCATCTCGGGCATGATCTGGACGCAGAAGCGCCATTTCGGGAACTCGCCGCGCTCGATGGTGTCGAACAGAGCCTCCTGATAGCCTTCGCGGGTGCGGCCGATGATGGCGGCGGCCTCGTCATTGGTGTAATGGGCGTGTCCCTGCATGGTCTTGAAGTGGAACTTGACCCAGAAGCGTTCGCCCGCTTCGTTCCAGAAACTGTAGGTGTGACTGCCATAGCCGTTCATGTGCATCGGCGTCCTGGGCAGGCCGCGGTCCGACATCAGGATCATCACCTGGTGGATGGATTCGGGGCTGAGCGACCAGAAATCCCACATCGCGGTGGGCGAGCGCAGATTGGTGCGCGGGTGGCGCTTTTGCGTATGGATGAAATCGGGGAACTTCATCGGGTCGCGGATGAAGAACACGGGCGTGTTGTTGCCAACCATGTCCCAGTTGCCCTCTTCGGTATAGAATTTCAGGGCAAAGCCGCGCACGTCGCGTTCGTGATCGGCGGCGCCCTGTTCCCCGGCAACGGTGGAAAACCGCGCCAGCATCGGGGTCTCGGCGCCGGGTTGCAGTGCCTTGGCGCGGGTATAGCGCGAGATGTCTCCGGTGATGCGCAGCGTGCCATAGGCGCCCCAGCCCTTGGCGTGGACGGTGCGCTCGGGGATGCGTTCGCGGTTCTGATGGGCCAGCTTTTCCATCAGCTGGTAGTCCTGCATCAGCACCGGCCCGCGCGGCCCGGCGGTCAGGCTGTTCTGGTTGTCGGCAATGGGGGCGCCGGCGGTGGTGGTCAGGCGTCTGGTCATGATCGATTCTCCCGGTTCATGTTGCTGCGTTGACCATGACGGATTCTATCCATAAAAGAAAATTGTAATAATTTTGCAGTTCGATAATCTGGAATTATGAACATTACCTTTCGACAACTCGAATATTTCATCGCTCTGGCCGAGACGGGGCATTTCGGGCGGGCGGCGGCACGGGTTCACGTGTCGCAGCCGGCGCTTTCGGTGCAGATCCGGGAAATGGAGGAACGGCTAGGCGCGGTTCTGATCGAACGCCAGCCGCGCGGCGTGGTGCTGACCCCGGTGGGTCATGACGTGCTGCGCCATGCGCGCAGGGTGCGGGCCGAGATGCGTGCCCTGGGCGAGGCGGCGCGGCTGCGCGACGGGATGGAGGGGCCGCTGGCGCTGGGACTTATCCCGACCGTGGCGCCCTATCTGCTGCCGGTGGCGGTGCCGATGCTGCGGCGGGACTGGCCGCGGCTGGATCTGCGAGTCCGCGAAACCCGCACCGAAGGCCTGATGGCCGCTCTGCGCGAAGGCACGCTGGATGCGGCCGTGATCGCCCTGCCGGCCGGGGTGCCGGGGGTGGTCGAGGAACCGCTGTTCGAGGACCGCTTTGTGCTGGCCGGGGCGCGGGCACAGGTCGAGGCGCTGGCCACGGCCCCCGAGGCGCTGCGCCCCGATGCGCTCGATCCCGACCGGCTGCTGCTGCTGGAAGAGGGACACTGCCTGGCGGACCAGGCGTTGGAGGTCTGCGCGCTGGAGCGCGGCGATACCCGCGTGGATCTGAGCGCGGCCTCGCTGGCCACGCTGTGCCGGCTGGCGGCGGACGGCTTCGGGCTGACCTTCCTGCCCGAGATCGCCTGTGCGACCGAAACCCGCGGGCTGCCCGGCATGGCCACCCGCCATTTCGCCCCGCCCGAGCCTGCCCGCACCATCGGGCTGGTGCGGCGTGCCTCGACCCCCGGCGGCAAGTGGTTCCCGGCGCTGGCGGAGACGCTGGCCGGGGCGGGGCGCGAGCTGCTTGGCGCGGCCCGGTCCGGGGCGGCAGGACGGGCCGGCCCGCCGGGGTAGGGGACGGGTTCGGGCGCGCGGCTGTTGATCTGTGCGCCCATGCCGTTACCGTGCCACGGCGAAAGGGGGGCGGAGGATGCAATACCATCTGAACGGATTTCGGCCCGGTGACCCGGACATCTTTCCGCCGGCGCCGGATCCCGCGCGGCGCAACGGCCCCGACGGGCTGCCCGAGAAGGTCGATGTCCTGATTGCCGGTTGCGGTCCGGCCGGGCTGTGCCTTGCGGCGCAGCTGGCGCGGTTTCCCGAGATCGCCACCATGATCGTGGAACCGAAACCCGGCCCGATGGAGAAGGGGCAGGCGGACGGGATCAATCTGCGCTCGATGGAGATGTTCCAGGCTTTCGGCTTTGCCGACCGGATCAAGCGCGAATCCTGCTGGGTCAACGAAACCACCTTCTGGCTGCCCGACCCGGCCCGGCCCGACCGGATCATGCGCGCGGGGCGTGTGCAGGACGTGGAGGACGGGCTGAGCGAGATGCCGCATGTGCTGCTCAACCAGGCCCGGGTGCATGACATGTTTCTCGAGGTCATGCGCAACGCGCCCTCGCGGCTGGAGCCCGACTATGGCCTCGCAGTGGCCGATCTGCGGGTGGAACCGGAGGCCGGGGATCATCCCGTCTCGGTCACGCTGGAGCGCTGCCTGCCGGGCAGCAGCGGCGAAAGGCGGATCGTGCGCGCGCGTTACGTGGTGGGGTGTGACGGGGCGCACAGCACGGTCCGCCGGGCCATCGGCGGCACCCTGCACGGCGATGCGGCGCATCAGGCCTGGGGGGTGATGGACGTGCTGGCGGTCACCGATTTTCCCGACATCCGGATGAAGTCGATCATCCAGTCCGCTCGCGAAGGCAACATGCTGGTGCTGCCGCGCGAAGGGGGATACCTGGTGCGGCTTTACGTGGAACTGGACAAGCTGCACGAAAACGAGCGCGTGAGCGAGCGCGGGCTGGGCGTCGAAGACATCATCGCCCGGGCTGGGCGGATCCTGAGGCCGTGGTCTCTGGACGTGAAAGAGGTGGTCTGGTGGTCGATCTACGAAATCGGGCACCGGCTGACCGACAGGTTCGACGATGTGCCCGAGGGCGAGGTGGCGAGCCGCCTGCCGCGGGTGTTCACCGCGGGCGATGCCTGCCATACCCACAGCCCGAAAGCGGGGCAGGGGATGAACGTGTCGATGGGCGATACGTTCAACCTGGGGTGGAAGCTGATCTCGGTCCTGACGGGTCGGGCGCGGCCCGAGCTCTTGCGGAGCTATTCGGCAGAGCGGCGGGCGGCGGCGCAGGCGCTGATCGATTACGATCACGCCTGGGCGCGCCTTGTCAGCGCTCCGCCCGAGGGAGAGGCGGGCGAAATGCCTGCCGTCCAGCGCCAGTTCATTGCCGGCGGCCGGTTCACCGCCGGGTTGACGGTGAAATACGCCCGCTCCTCGATCATCGGTGCCCCCGACTGGCAGGGGCTGGCCGAGGGGTTCGAGATCGGGGCGCGGTTCCACTCGGCCCCGGTGGTGCGGCTGGCCGATGCCCGGCCCATGCATCTGGGTCATGTGGTCGAAACCGGCGTGAAATGGTACCTCTTCGCCTTTGCCGGGGCGGGCGATCCCTTTGCGCCGGGGTCGCCGCTGGTGCGGCTGTGCGACCGGCTGGAGAACGATCCGCGTTCGCCCCTGCGGCTCTTTCGCCGCCCGGGCGAGGATATCGACGCGATGATCGACCTGCGCGCGGTCTGTCAGCAGGGGTTCCGGGAGCTGGAGATATCGGCCGCCCCGCCGCTGCTGCGCCCGGCCAAGGGGCGTTACGGGCTGATCGACCACGAAAAGCTGTTCTGTGCCGATCTGGCCGGTGGCAGGGACATTTTCGACATGCGCGGTATCGATCGGGAGCGGGGATGCATGGTGATCGTGCGGCCCGATCAGCATGTGGCCCATGTGCTGCCGATGGAGGCGCATGAGGAGCTGGCCGCGTTTTTCGGGGCGATCCTGCGGGTGCCGTGATCCGGGGCCGGGAAGGGGAGGCGGGGGCCGCGGCACGCGCCCCGGCCCGGCGGAAGGGCAGGGGGATCAGTCCTCGATCTCGGCCGCAGGCAACCAGATCGCGAAGGTGCTTCCCCGGCCCGGTTCGCTCTCCACCTCCATGATCCCGCCCGAGCGCAGGACCAGTTTCTGGCTGATCGACAGGCCCAGCCCGGTGCCCTCCTGCCGCTTGGTGGTGAAGAACGGATCGAACACACTTTTCAGCGTTTCCGGGGACATGCCGGTCCCGGTGTCGGTGACCTCGATCTCGATGCCCGGAGCGCCGTCGCGGTCGGCATCGCGCGAGGCGATGCGCAGCCTTCCGCCCTCGGGCATGGCCTGGATCGCATTGACGATCAGGTTGATGAGGACCTGCTGCAGCTCGGTGCGGTTGATCGCCACTGCCCGGGTGGCGGCAAGATCGAGCGTCAGCGCGATATCCACCTTGTTGAGCAGGTGCTGCACCAGCGGGATGGTGTCGTGGATCACCTCGTTGGGCACGTGATGCTCTATGGCGCCGGCATATTCTTCGGGCCGGGCGAACTGCAGCAGCTTGTTGACCAGGATGTTGATGGAATGGACCTGTTCGTAGATCAGGGCGAATTCGGTTTTCAGCCGGTCGGCCTCGGGGCCGAGCTGTTCGTGGATCACGTCCAGGTTGCCCTGGATCACCGCGATCGGGTTGTTGATCTCGTGGGCGATGCCGGCGGTGATCTCGCCGATCGCGGCCAGTTTTTCGCTGACCACAAGTTGCTTCGTGGTGGCCTCCAGCCGCTGGTTGGCCTCGCGCAGTTCGCGGGTGCGTTCGGCGACGCGACGTTCGAGCTCCTCGGCCCATTCGCGCAGTTGCCGGTCGCGCTCCTGCACCTGTTCGAGCAGGGTGTTCAGATGGCGGGCGACGCGGCCGATCTCGTCCTCGCTGGGCGGTACCGGGGTGCGCGCGCCCAGATCCCCGGCCTCGACCCGGCCGATGGTGGCCACCATGTCCTCCATCGGGCGGAAGATGCCCCGGGCCCAACGCAGGAACACCGGAACCGACAACAGCAGCACCAGAGCGAAACCGCCGGCGATCATCCACAGCGTGCGCAGCTTGGCGGCGCGGAACGGGCTGTCGAGAAAGCCGACATAGAGCATCCCCACCCGCTTGCCGAAACTGTCGATGATCGGTTCATAGGCCGAGATGTACCAGTCGTTGACCACGAAGGCCCGATCCAGCCATTTCTCGCCCCGCCCCAGCACCGTGTCGCGCACCACCACCGATACCCGCGTTCCCAGTGCCCGCACGTTCTCGAACAGGCGGACATTGGTGGATACGCGCACATCGTCGAGAAACAGCGTGGCGGTGCCGCGGCTGCCCTCGGTGAGGCTGTCCTGCGGATAGACCAGGGCGTTGATGGTGTCGATGAAGTCGAGGTTGCGGTTCAGCAGCACGCCGCCCACCAGCGCGCCGGGCCCGACCTGCACCGGGGCGGCGGTGTGGATCACCATGCCGCGGGTTTCCTCGGTGCGGTCGGTGGGGGCGGCGGCCCGGGTCGGCACCAGCCGGATGGCGGCACGCCGGGCAAGTTCGGGCGAGAGCGCGGCCAGGTCGCGGGCCTCGAAGATGTCGATTTCGGTGGAGGTGGTACCGTCCAGCGCCCTCCGGACCACCGGCCAGTCCCGCACCGATGCCGGACGGGCGAAGGCGGGGGCGCTGATCCGCCGCCCCGCGCCGTCGTCGTAATAGAGAAAGTCGAAGCCGTAGCGGCGCCGTTCGGCGTCGAGCAGCGCCGCCATGGTCGCCTCGTCGCCTCCGGCGATGGCGCGCGCAAACCGGGCGGAGGTGGCGAGCGCGTCGAGCTGCTCGCCCGCGCGTTCGCGCAGTCGCGCCAGATACTGGTGCGCGATCGTCAGTTCGCCGTTGACCTTGGCGATCAGCAGGTTGTCGAAGCGGTTCGACCAGTTCAGGACCACCGCGCCCAGAAACAGCGGCATCACCACCAGCATCGGCAGGATGGCGATGACCAGAAGGCGCATCCGCACCGAATGGCGCCAGGTGATGGCCCTTGCCGGCGGCGGCTTGCCCGTGCCGGCGTCAGGCATCCCACATGGCGACCTTGCGGTCGATCGTCTTGCGCGAAATGCCCAGCCGGCGCGCGGCCTCGGCACGGTTGCCGTTGCAATCCTCAAGCACCGTCAGGATGTGGCGGCGCTCGACCGCGGCAAGGCTGTCGGTGGCGGCGGGGCTTTCGCATTGCTCGGCATCGCAGAATTCCGGCGGCCATTCGCCCAGGATCAGCGATCGCTCGATCAGGTTGCGCAGCTCGCGCACGTTGCCGGGCCAGTCATAGCAGGACAGTTTCAGCAGAACGCCCTCGGTCAGCGGCAGGGGCGGCACGCCCAGCTCGTCCGAGATCTTCTTCATGAACATCGCCGCCAGTTCGAGAATGTCGCCCTTGCGCTCGATCAGGCGGGGCATGCGCACCGTGATCACGTTGATCCGGTGGTAGAGGTCCTTGCGGAAGCGCCCTTCCGCCA
>JALTNO010000343.1 GCA_027000645.1 Paracoccaceae bacterium
CTTGCCGATCTTGAACCGGCCGCATTTCGGGCATCTGGCCGAGGAAAGCCTGCGGCTGCCGGGAAACCGCAGCCTGCCGAACATGGCCAGCACCGCCATGCCGATCAGGAAGAGGGTCACGATCTTGACGATCACGTCACAGACCAAAGCGCGCGAAGGCCGCGCGCTCCTCGATTCCGGCCACGACATTGCCGGCAAGCTCGGTGCCGATGCGGCTCCAGATCGGCCGCCGCATGGCGTATCGGCGGAACTGGACCTTGTCGCCGAAGCGTTCCCGCATCTTCGGCACCAGGTGTCCGATCCCGTCGATCAGCCCCAGCTCGGCCGCCCGGCGGCCCAGCCAGATATCTCCGTTGAAAAGGTCCTCTCCCTCGGCCAGCCGTCCCTTGCGATGGGTGGTGACGTGGTCGATGAAGTTGCGGTGGATGTCGTTCAGGATGATCTGCAAGCGCTCGACATCCTCCTTTTTCTCGGGCCGGAAAGGGTCCAGCATGGATTTCGACCGGCCTGCGGTGTGGACCCGCCGCTCGATCCCCTGGCGGGCCAGGAAGACATGTGCGCCGAACCCCGACGAGATCACCCCGATGGAGCCCAGGATCGAATTTTCGTCTGCCCAGATCTCGTCGGCGATCGCCGCCAACCAGTATCCGCCCGAGGCCGCCACGTCCTCGACAAAGGCATAGACCGGCACGTCCCGCTCGCGCGCCAGCCGGCGGATGCGCCCGGCGATCAGCGACGACTGCACCGGCGACCCGCCGGGGGAATTGATCTCCATCGCCACCGCCGACGGTCTGCCGCGTCGAAAGGCGCGCTCCAGCACCGGGGCGAGCGCGCTGTCGCTCAGCGAGGTCCGGCCGGCCATGCCGATTGCGCCGGCAAGGCGCACCACGGCCACCAGCGGCGGGTTCTTGATGAAGGGCAGGCGCAACTTCATGGGCACGATGTAGATTGCCGCCCTGCGACAAACAAGGCGCCGCCGGCAAAGCTGTCGCCGCGACAGGGAAAATCATCCCGCCGCAGGCAAATTTGCAACGCCGCCTGCGGCGCGGTAGTGGTCAGCTGCGGATGCGCCAGCCGGTTCGGAATATCCACCAGATCACGGTCAGGCAGGCGGCGGTGAACAGGGCGATGGCAAGCAGGCTCCACCCCACCGGCACGTCAGCCATTCCGAAGAAGGACCAGCGGAACCCCGACACCAGATAGACCACCGGGTTGAACAGGGTGATCTTCTGCCAGACCGGCGGCAGCATCGAGGTGGAATAGAAGGCCCCGCCGAGGAACACCAGCGGCGTCACCACCAGCAGCGGCACGATCTGCAGCTGCTCGAAATTCCCCGCCCAGATGCCGATGATGAAGCCGAGCAGGGCAAAGCTGAAACAGGTCAGCAGCAGGAAGGCGACCATGGCCGCAGGGTGGGCGATGGAGAGATCCACGAAGAACGAGGCCGTGGCCAGGATCACCGCGCCGATGAACAGCGCCTTCGTCGCTGCCGCCCCCACATAGCCGATGACGATTTCCAGAAAACTCACCGGCGCCGAGAGAAGTTCGTAGATGGTGCCGATGAATTTCGGGAAATAGATCCCGAACGAAGCGTTGCTCAGCGCCTGCGTCATCACCGACAGCATCACCAGCCCCGGAACGATGAAGGCGCCGTAAGAGATACCCTCGACCTCTCTGATCCGGCTGCCGATTGCCGCCCCGAAGACGATGAAGTAGAGCGACGTGGACAGGACCGGGGAAAGGAAGCTCTGCATGAGCGTGCGAAAGAACCGGTTCATCTCGAACCGGTATATCGCGGCGATGGCCAGCCAGTTCATGCCTGCTCTCCGTGAACGAGATCCACGAAAATGTCCTCGAGGCTGCTTTGCCGGGTCTGCACGTCACGCAGCACCAGCCCGGCCGCGGCGACATCGTTGAGCAACGCGGTGATGCCGGTGCGCCGGCCTTGCCTGTCATAGGTGAAGATCAGTCGCCGGCCGTCCCGGGACAGGCGCAGGCGGTGGCGTGCCAGCGCGGGCGGAATCTCGGGGATCGGATCGGTCAGTTCCACCTCCAGCTGCTTGCGGCCCATGCGCTTCATCAGGCGGGCCTTTTCCTCGACCAGAAGCAGCCTGCCCCGGCTGATGACCCCGACCCGGTCGGCGATGGCCTCGGCCTCTTCGATATAGTGGGTGGTCAGGATGATGGTCACGCCCGAGGCCTTCAGTTCGGCGACGATTTCCCACATGTCCCGGCGCAGTTCCACATCCACCCCGGCGGTGGGCTCGTCCAGGAACAGAACCCGCGGCTCGTGCGCCAGCGCCTTGGCGATCAAGACGCGACGCTTCATGCCGCCCGACAGTTCCTTGATCTGGGCGTCGCGCCTGTCCCACAGCGACAGGCGGCGCAGCACGTCTTCAACCCTAGCGTCGTCGCGCCGCTTGCCGAACAGGCCGCGGGAAAAGCGCACCGTGTTGCGGACCTTCTCGAACGGTTCCAGCGCGATGTCCTGCGGCACCAGCCCGATCAGCGCACGGGCAGCGCGGAATTCGTCCACGATGTCATGTCCCGCGACGGTGACCGTGCCCGAGCTGGCGGTGGTGATCCCGCAGATGATCGAGATCAACGTGGTCTTGCCCGCCCCGTTCGGCCCGAGGAGGGCCAGGATCTCGCCCTCTTCGATATCAAGCGAAACCCCCTTGAGCGCCTCGAGTCCGCCCTGATAGGTCTTTCGCAGATCGCGAATGGAAAGGATGGCTGGCATGGTCGTTCCCCGTTCGTGGCGCAACCCTAATCGGCGCCGTCGGGGGGGAACAGGGGAAAAGTGTCCCGGACATGCGGGCGCTGCCGTGCGCCCCGGCCGCGCCCCTCAGCCGCGCCCGGCAAGCCTGCGCAACCAGCCCTTTCCCTTTTTTTCGCCGCTTTCTTCCGTATCGCCGGCGCCGGCGCCGTCGCCTTCACCTTCACCTTCGCCTTCGGCCTCCTGCGGGCCCTCAAGAACCTCCTGAAGATTGGCGAAGAACTGGTCGGCCATCTTCTTGGCGAAGCCGTCGATGAGGCGGCTGCCCAGCTGCGCGATCTTGCCGCCGACCTTCGCTTCGACGTCATAGCTCAGAACGGTTCCGCCCGATCCGTCCGGTTCGATCGTCACCCGCGCCCCGCCCCTGGCAAAGCCCGCCGCGCCGCCCTTGCCTTCGCCGGTGATGACGAGGCTTTCGTTCTCGACCATCTCGGACATGGTGACCCGACCCTTGAAGGTGGCCTTCACCGGGCCGACCTTCTGGACCACGGTGGCGGTATAGCCGTCCTGCGGATTGCCCTCGACCTCTTTCGCGCCGGGCACGCAGGCCTTCAGAACCTCGGGATCGAGAAGCGCCGCATAGACCGTTGCCGGATCCGCGGCGATCTCGCGCTTGTCACTCATCTGCATGGGCAGCCTCCTCAAGTTGACCGGGCCGGCCGAACACGACCACATTTCCGCCTGCCGGCATATGGGACCATTTGGCAATTCCGGAGCGGCCCTTCGGCGGGGCCGGTCGCGGGGAAACCGGAGAATGCGCCCGGCAAGGCCGGCCGGGCCGGTTCAGCGCGGGCTGCGCTTGGCCAGGATGCGTTGGAGCGTTCGGCGGTGCATGTTCAGCCGCCGCGCGGTTTCGCTCACATTGCGGTCGCACAGCTCGTAGACCCGCTGGATATGTTCCCAGCGCACGCGGTCCGCGCTCATCGGGTTTTCGGGCGGAGGCGGCAGTTCGTCCTCCTTCGCCAGAAGGGCATTGGTGATGTCCGTCGCGTCGGCCGGTTTCGACAGGTAGTCGGTGGCCCCGATCTTGACCGCCGCCACGGCGGTGGCGATGGCACCATAGCCGGTCAGCACCACCACCCGGCAGTCGGGCCGCTTGTCGCGCAGCACCTCGACCACGTCCAGACCGTTGCCGTCCTCGAGCCGCAGATCGACCACGGCGAAGGCCGGCGGGCGGGCGGTGGCGATCGACTTGCCCGCGGCAACGGAGGCGGCGGTCTCCACCTCGAAGCCGCGTTTCTCCATCGCCTTGGCCAGACGGCGCAGGAACGGCTCGTCGTCATCGACCAGCAACAGGGACTTGTCGGGTCCGATCTCGGGCAGGGCTTGATCGGCCATGCGCACTCCTTCGCGGTTTGTTCCGTCGGCTCGGACGCGAGTATTACCAGCCCCCCGGCAAAGGTCAAATGGCACTTGCCCGGGGCGGTCCGGCCGTGACCTTCAGGCCGAAAGCCGCCTGCCCGGAACGGAAAGGGTCACATCCGGTCCATGAAACAGGCCACCCGGCGGGCCATCTCTTCGGGCGTGTCGTCGCGCTTGAAGAAGTCCAGCAGCCCGTATCGGGGCGACATGAAATAGGTGAAGGTGGAGTGATCCACGAAATAGAACCCGTCCTCGTCCGGGGGGTTGGCCTTGTAATAGGTCTTGTAGGCGCGGCTTGCCGCCTTCACCTGCTCGGGCGAGCCGGTCAGTCCGATGGCGCGGGGATGGATCGCTTCGGCGAAATCCCCCACCACCTCGGGCGTGTCCCGCGCCGGATCGACCGAGATGAACACCGGCGTGACAATCTTGCCCTGCGCTTCGAGGATGTCCACGGCCTCGGCGTTGCGGGCCATGTCGAAGGGGCAGACGTCGGGGCAGAAGGTATAGCCGAAATAGACCAGCGACGGGCCGGTGATGACGTCCTTGTCGGTCACGGTCTCGCCGCGCGCGTTCACCAGTTCGAACGGCCCGCCGATCTCGGCCTTGCCGCCGGCAATCTGGCCCGAGCGGCACTGGGCGAAGCGGTCCGCCTCCTCCTGCGGCCGGAGAGCGACCCACAGGGCAACGGCAAGCGCTCCGACAACGGCGATGGCGGCAATGACGATCCTGCGGTTCATGTTCGGCTTCCGATCCCCGGTGACGAGTTGATCCTTTGCCCGCAGACACCTATCAACATCTCAGGCGGTTGCAACGGGACGCAATATCACATGCCCGAAACCAATATCGGACTCTGGCGCGGGCAGGAGCGCAGCAGCTGGATCAGGCTGCGAACGCTGATCTGGCTGCGCTGGGTCGCGATCGTCGGGCAGGTCGCCGCGATCACCATCGCCCAGCGGGTCTATCACCTGCAGCTGGAGCTGTGGCTGTGCTACCTGGCCATCGGGATTTCCGCGGCGGCGAATGTCGGGGCGATCCTGTTCTTTCCCGAGAACAAGCGCCTCTCCGAATTCGAAGGCTTCGTCACCATCCTTTTCGATCTGCTTCAGCTGGGCTTCCTGCTGTATCTCACGGGGGGGCTCAACAACCCGTTCGCATTGCTGCTGCTGGGGCCGGTGGTGATCTCGGCCAACATGATGGGGCTTCGCTCGACCCTGCTGATCGGCGGCACGGCGATCGTTCTGGTGTCGATCCTCGCCAACTGGCATCTGCCGCTGAAGACCGAGCTGGGCTATGTCCTGCGCGTGCCGGAGATATTCCTGTTCGGGAACTGGATCGCCACGGTCATCGCCATCATCTTTCTCGGGGGCTATTCGCTGCGGATCAGCTCCGAGATGCGCTCCATGTCCGATGCCCTTTCGGCAACCCAGCTGGCGCTGTCGCGCGAACAGAAGCTGACGGATCTCGGAGGGGTGGTGGCGGCGGCCGCGCATGAGCTGGGCACGCCGCTGGCGACGATCAAGCTGACCAGCTCGGAGCTGATCGAAGAGCTCGACGACCGGCCCGACCTGCGCGAGGACGTCGAACTGATCCGCGATCAGGCCGACCGCTGCCGCGACATCCTGCGCAACATGGGGCGGGCGGGAAAAGAGGATCTGCACCTGCGACAGGCGCCGCTGTCGACCGTGGTGCACGAGGCCGCGGAACCGCACATGAACCGGGGCAAGGCGATTCATTTCACCGAAGGCCCGGAGGAAGGCGGCGGAGTGCAGCAACCGTCCATCCTGCGCATGCCCGAGATCATCCACGGCCTGCGCAACCTGATCCAGAATGCGGTGGACTTCTCGCGTGCCAATGTCTGGGTCGAGTCCACGTGGACCGACGACCGGATAACGGTGCGTATCCTTGACGACGGGCGGGGTTATCCGTCTCATCTGATCGGGCGGATCGGCGACCCGTTCGTGCGCCGCAGGCGTGCCGAAAGCGACCGCAGGCAGCGCCCGGAATACGAAGGCATGGGGCTTGGCCTGTTCATCGCCAAGACCTTGCTGGAACGATCCGGGGCGCGGCTCACATTCGCCAATGCCCGCGACCCCTCGCACCGGGTCGCGGCGCGCCCCGAACAGCGCGGCGCCGTGGTCGAGGTCGCCTGGCCACGGGCGAAGATCGACGCCAGGACCGGCGACAATGTCGTGCCGATAGGCCGCAACCGGCCGATCGAGATCTGAATGCCGTTGGACATCTTCGATCGGCTTAATCTGCCGTTAACGATCCGTGCGCTATGCAGAGGCCGTCCGGCTCTTTCCCGGGCGATGAATTGGTGGTCGCGTGATGCAGGAACTCGCTCTTGCGGATATGGTCGTCCTGTTCGGCATCGGCCTGGCCTCGGCCATGGTTGCGATTGCGGCACTTTCGGTCCGCGGCCGGGGACGAACCGGGCGCCGGATGGCCCGGGACCGGCCCGAACCTTCCGGCCCGGTCCTTCTTTTCGAAGCGGGGGAAATCTCCGATGCCTCGGCCGACATTCGGGCTCTGTTCGGTGTCGGGCCGGCCGAGCTGAACTGGAAACGCCTGCGCGAGACGCTTGCGGTTTCCTATCCGTCGTTTCCGCCCTCTCCCGACGCCCTGCCCGATCGGGGCAGGATTGCCGTCGCCGCGCGAGAGGGCCTCGGCGCTGGCGAGCTGCTTGTGGAACGCTTCGGAGACACGACCCGCGTCGTGCTGTCACCGGATTCACTGGGTTCGGATTCGGGCCTTGCCGAAGAGCTGAGCGAGCTGCGCGAGGTGATCGAAGCCATGTCGTTCCCGGCCTGGCGCACCTCGCCACAGGGCAAGGTCACATGGCACAACGCCGCCTATGCGAAACTGGTGCGCAAGGTTCGCGGGCGCGACGCCGATCTTGCGCGCCCCCTGTTCGACCCGGCAAGGGAACGGATGCCCGCGGGACGCAGGACGCGCCTTTCCATCGACATCGCGGGCAGGGATCACAAGCTGTGGTATGACGTGACCCGGATCGAGCAGACCTCGGGCGAGCTGTTCTTCGCCGCCGACGCAAATGCGGTGGTGGATGCCGAGATCGCCCAGCGCAATTTCGTCCAGACGCTGGCCAAGACCTTTGCCCAGCTTTCCATCGGGCTGGCCATCTTCGACCGCAACCGGCAGCTGGCGCTGTTCAATCCCGCCCTGATCGACCTGACCTCGCTGCCGGCGGATTTTCTCAGCGCGCGGCCGACGCTGCCCAGCTTCTTCGACCGTCTGCGCGACCTCAGGATGATGCCCGAACCCAAGGATTATCGAAGCTGGCGCCAGCACATGGCCGACCTTCTCGCCGCTGCCGCGGACGGCCGGTACCAGGAAACGTGGACCCTGCCCTCGGGTTCGGTCTATTCGGTCAGCGGGCGGCCTCATCCGGACGGGGCCGTGGCTTTCCTGTTCGAGGACATCACCGCCGAGATCACCCTGACGCGCCGTTTCCGGTCGGAACAGGAACTCGGCCAGGCGGTTCTGGACGAACTTGACGATGCCATCGCCGTTTTCTCGTCCGAAGGCACGCTGACCCTGTCGAACAGAAGCTTTCACCGGATATGGGGAATGGACCCGGATCGCAGTTTTGCCCAGACGACGATTCTGGACGCAACCCGGATCTGGCAGGATCGCAGCGTCCCGACCCCGCTATGGGGGGAGCTTCGCGATTTCATCGCCCGGAGGGAACAGAGGGTGGAGTGGTCGGGCCGGATCGCCCTCCGTTCGGGCGAGGCTCTGGACTGCCTGGTCAGCCCCCTTCAGAGCGGGGCGACGATGGTCCGCTTTTCCGGGCAGGGGAACGGGGCGCATCCCCGTGTACGCCACCCGCCGCTGCCCGAGGAGGCCTCGGCCTGATCCTGCTTGCAGCCGGCCCGGCCAAGGGCCATTGTGACATCATGACCAGGCCGCCCGTCACGATCCGAACCGGTTCGCCGGAAGAAACCGCTGCGCTTGCGTGTCGGCTGGCGGGGCGTCTTCGGGCCGGCGACGTGCTGCTTCTGGAGGGGGACATCGGCGCGGGCAAGACCCATTTCGCCCGCCACCTGATCCGGTCGCTGATGGATCGGCCCGAAGATGTCCCCTCGCCCACCTACACGCTGGTTCAGGTCTACGACACCCGACTGGGCGAGATCTGGCATGCCGACCTGTACCGGCTGACGTCGCTGGACGAGACAGAGGAACTTGGCCTGGTCGAAGCCTTTGCTTCGGCGATTACTCTGGTCGAATGGCCTGACCGCCTTGGCCCGACGGCGCCCGCCGGGGCGCTTCGGCTGATCTTCGAGGCGGACGCCGAGGACGAAAACGCCCGTCTGATCCGGTTTTGCGGCCCCGCCGAGCGCTGGGGCGAGGTTCTGGAGGCATTCGCGGATGACTGACCGGTCGGCACGGGCCCTGGCCTTCCTGTCCCGCGCCGGTTGGGGCGGGGCACGGCGTGCTCCGCTGGCGGGAGACGCATCGCATCGCCACTATGAACGCCTGACCTGTCCCGCTACCGGCCGGACGGCCATCCTCATGGACGCCCCGGCCGAGCGCGGCGAGGATGTGCGCCCCTTCGTCCGCATCGCCAGGTTCCTGCGCAAGATCGGGCTCAGCGCGCCCGAGATCTTCGCGGAGGATGCCGAAGGCGGCTTTCTGCTGCTCGAAGATCTCGGCGACGACCTCTACGCGCGGGTCGTGCGTCGCGACCCCCCGCTGGAGCCCCTTCTTTACGAAACCGCGACCGATGTGCTGGTCGCGCTGCACGCGGCTGGCCCGCCCGATCTGCCGGCCTATGACCCGCCGCTGATGACCGAACTTGCGGCGCTGGCCTTCGACAAGTATCGCGACGGCATTGCCGGCACCCCCGACCCCGCGGCGCGCGAGGCCTTTGCCGCCGCCTTCCGCCCGCTGCTGGAGGAGGTGATGCAGGGCGTGGCGCCGGTCGTCGTCCTGCGCGACTATCACGCCGAAAACCTGCTGTGGCTGCCGCAGCGCGCGGGAATTGCGCGGGTGGGCCTGCTGGATTTTCAGGACGCCATGCTGGGCCACCCGGCCTATGATCTGGTGTCGTTGCTGCAGGATGCCCGTCGGGACGTTCCGGTGGCGACCGAGCGCGCGATGATCGCCCGATATGCCGATCGGACCGGCTCTGACCGCAGCCGGGTCGAAACCGCCTGCGCGATACTGGGCGCCCAGCGCAACCTGCGCATCCTGGGGGTTTTCGCGCGATTGTCGCTGGAGGGCGGCAAGTCGCACTACGTGGATCTGGTCCCGCGTGTGTGGGGATTGCTGCAGCGCGATCTCGCCCATCCGGCGCTGGCTCCGGTCGCGGACATGCTGGGCAGGGGGCTGCCCGAACCGACCCCCGACAACCTGAGGCGGCTGAAGCGTCCATGACCGACCGACCCCGTTCCGTGATGCTGTTTGCCGCCGGTTTTGGCACCCGCATGGGCGCGCTGACCCGGGACCGGCCGAAACCGCTGATCGAGGTGGCCGGGCGGCCGCTGATCGACCATGCTCTGGCGCTGGCCCGGGCGGTCGGGCCGTCCCGGATCGTGGTCAACCTGCACTACCGGGCCGATCAGCTGGCCCGTCACCTCGCCCCGCGCGGCGTGGCGCTTTCGCATGAGCAGCCCGAGATTCTCGACACCGGGGGCGGCCTGCGCGCGGCGCTTCCGCTGCTGGGGCCGGGGCCGGTCTTTACCATGAACACCGATGCGGTCTGGGCCGGCCCGAATCCGCTGGCGCTGCTGCGCGCGGCATGGGATCCTGTGCGCATGGACGCGCTGCTGATGTGCGTGCCGGCCGGGCGCGCCACCGGCCATTCCGGCCCCGGCGATTTCACCGCCGATGAGGCCGGCCGGGTCCGGCGCGGGCCGGGGCTGGTCTATGGCGGGGTGCAGATCGTGAAACCCGAGGGGCTGCATGACTTCCCCCAGCCTGCCTTTTCCCTCAACCTGCTGTGGGACCGGATGCAGACGGCGGGGCGGCTTCATGCGCTGAGCTATCCCGGCGGGTGGTGCGATGTCGGCCACCCGGGCGGCATTGCCCTGGCCGAAGCGATGCTGAAGCAGGGCGGCTGCCATGTTTGAGTCCTCGGACAGGCCCCGGGTTTTCGCCCTTCCGCCGGGGGTGGATTTCCCCGCCGAGCTGATCGCGGGGCTTGCCGCGCGCCTCGATGGCCAGCCGCCCGAGGCGCTGGCCCGCGTGCAGCTGGTGGTCAACACCCGCCGCATGGCCCGCCGCATACGTGACCTGTTCGATGCCGGCCCGGCGCGGCTGCTGCCGCGGATCTCGCTGGTCACCGAGTTCGGGGATGCGTCCGCAACTGCCCACCTGCCGCCGCCCGTCCCACCCCTGCGACGCCGGCTGGAGCTGGCCCGGCTGGTGGCCGATCTGCTGGACCGCCAGCCCGACCTTGCCGCGCGCGAGTCGGTTTACGACCTGGCCGACAGCCTTGCGGTACTGATCGACGAAATGCAGGGCGAAGGCGTGCCCGCCAGCGCCATCCGCGAACTCGACGTCAGCGACGAATCGGGTCACTGGGCACGGGCGCAGAAATTCATTGACATTGCCGAAGGCTTCCTTTCGGCCGGCGAGGATGCGTTGGACGTGCAGTCCCGTCACCGCCGGTTGGTGGAGAACACCATAGCCCGCTGGCAGAAGAGCCCTCCGCAGCACCCGGTGATCCTGGCCGGTTCGACCGGGTCGCGGGGCACGACGCTGATGCTGATGGAGGCGGTGGCGCGCCTGCCGCAGGGGGCGGCGATCCTGCCGGGCTTCGACTTCGACATGGCCCCGCAAACATGGGAGGATCTGGATGACGCGCTGACCGCCGAGGATCACCCGCAATTCCGCTTTCGCAAGCTGATGGAGCGTCTCGGGATCGGACCCGGCGATATTGCCCGGTGGACGGACGCCCCTCCGCCCGCGCCGATGCGCAACCGGCTGGTGTCACTGGCGCTGCGGCCGGCGCCGGTGACGGATTCGTGGATGCGCGAGGGGCCGGCCCTGACCGGGCTGGAGCAGGCCACGGCCGACCTGACGCTGGTCGAGGCGCCCTCGCCCCGGGCGGAGGCGCTGGCCATCGCGCTGCGCCTGCGACAGGCGGCCGAACACGGGCAGGTGGCGGCTCTGATCACCCCCGACCGGATGCTGACCCGGCAGGTGGCGGCGGCGCTGTCATCCGGTTCGATCCCCCAGCGATCC
>JALTNO010000344.1 GCA_027000645.1 Paracoccaceae bacterium
GATGCGAGAGCTGCTCGGCATGAAGCTTCACCGGCAGGCCCAGTTCGCGCGCAAGCTCGAACACCCGCGCGATCTGATCGGGCAGGAAGGCCATCCCCTCGCAGAACCCGTCCACCGCATCCACGAGTCCCTCGGCATGGGCCGCACGCAGGGTGGGCAGGCAGACCTCGTGGATATAGGGCCCGGCGCGGCCGTCATGATCCGGCGGGATCGCGTGCGCGCCAAGAAAACTGGTTGAAATCCTTATGTTACGTCGCCTCTCCAGAGCCCGCGCCGCGCGCAGCATCCGCAGTTCTGTATCACGATCGAGGCCATAGCCCGACTTGACCTCGACCACCGCCGCCCCTTCGGCGATCAGCGCATCCAGCCGCGGCAGAGCGGCCTCGACCAGCTCTTCTTCGCTGGCCGCGCGCGTGGCCCGGACGGTGGACAGGATCCCGCCACCCGCACGGGCGATCTCTTCATATCCGGCCCCCTGAAGACGCATCTCGAATTCGCCCGCCCGATTGCCGGCGAACACGAGGTGAGTGTGGCAATCGATCAGCGCGGGTGTGAGCAACCGCCCGCCCAAGCTTTCGCGCGGCAGGGCGCGGAAGGCCGGCGGAACCGCCTCGCCCACATGGGCAATCCGGTCGCCCCGGATCACCACGCAGCCCGACCGGATCAGCCCGTAGCCGCCTTGCGGCGGCATCGTCGCAATCCGTGCATCATCAAGAATCCGATCGGTCATGGTTTCGACCTTGTTAAGCTGCATTTGTTTCCGTTATGTATAGACATAAAAGGAACGTCAAGAGCAATTCCATGACCGTCATTCACGCTGAAACCGCCCTGCTTCCCTCCGGCTGGACCAAAAATGTCGAAGTCACCATTGCCGGCGATGGCCGGATCGCCTCGGTGACCGGGGCGCGCGGCGGCAGACACGCCGACCACCACGCCGGCCTGCTGCTGCCCGCCCCCGCGAATGTTCACTCCCACGCCTTCCAGCGCGCGATGGCGGGGCTGACGGAACGGCGCGGGAAGGCGGGCGAGGACAGCTTCTGGACGTGGCGAACGCTCATGTACCGGTTTCTTGAGCGGCTCTCGCCCGAAGACATCGAAGCCATCGCCGCGCAGGTGCAGATGGAGATGCTGGAGGCGGGTTTCGCTGCGGTCGGGGAATTCCATTACCTGCATCACCAGCCTGACGGCACCCCCTATTCCGACCTTGCCGAAACCGGCGCCTGCATCTGCGCCGCAGCCCGCGATACCGGGATCGGCCTGACCCTGCTGCCGGTGCTCTACCAGCGCGGCGGAGCCGACGGCCGCCCCCTGGGCCCCGGCCAGAGGCGCTTCGGGAACACGCTCGAACGGTTTCTGACCCTGCACGACGCGACGGCCCGCCACCTCGCCGCCCTGCCCGACGACTGCCGCCTCGGCGCCGCGCCGCATTCGCTGCGCGCGGTGCCACCCGAAGCGCTGGACGAAATCGCCCGCGCCACCACCGGCCCGCTACACATGCACCTGGCCGAACAGCAGGCCGAAGTGGACGAGATCCGGGCCGCCTGCGGAACGCGTCCGGTCAGGTTCCTCCTCGACACCCACCCCCCCGACGCGCGCTGGTGCCTCGTCCACTGCACCCGGATGACGGCTGCCGAAACCCGTGCACTGGCCGCGACGGGGGCCGTGGCGGGGCTGTGCCCGATCACCGAAGCCTCGCTGGGAGACGGCATCTTCGACGGCGCGCGATGGCTGGAACACGGCGGCGCGATCGGTATAGGTTCGGATTCCAACATCCGAATCGACCTGTCCGAGGAACTTCGCCTGCTCGAGTATTCCCAAAGATTGCGCGACCGGAGACGCGCGGTGCTGGCCGAACCCGGCGGGTCCACCGGCCGGCGCCTGTTCGATGCCGCCTGCTCGGGCGGCGCACGGGCGCTGGGGCGCGATGGCGGGGCGATCGCGCCGGGGCTGTGCGCCGACCTGCTGGCACTGGATGCGACCCACCCCGACCTGACCGGACGCCAGGGCGATTCGCTCCTTGACACGTGGATATTCGCCACCGGCGACCGCCTGGTGCGCGATGTCTGGTCGGCAGGCCGGCACGTGGTCCGCGATGGCCGCCACGTCGCCCGCGACCGCATCACCGCCCGCTGGCGGACCACCCTCTCCCGCCTGGCCGAGGCGCTCTGATGGCCCTGGGCTGGCAGGATGTCCAGGCCGAGGCGCTGCGCCGCATCCGCAGCCGCGAATGGGCTCCGGGAGAGCAGATCCCCAACGAGGCCGACCTGGCCCGCGAACTGGGCTGCGCCCGGGCCACCGTGAACCGCGCCCTGCGCGCACTGGCCGAGGCCGGATGGCTCGAACGCCGCCGCAGGGCCGGCACCCGTGTCGCTCCGGCCCCGCTGCGACGGGCCCAGGTGGCAATTCCGCTGATCCGCAAGGAGATCGAAAACCGCGGGCAGACCGCCTCCCACGCGGTCATCGACCGAAATCGCCCGCCCCTGCCGCCCCCGATCCGGGCCGCGCTCGGCCTGCCGGCCACGGCGCCGGTCGAAAGGGTCCGAACGCTCTACCTGGCCGACGGCCGCCCCTTCGCCTGCGAGGACCGCTGGGTGCATCTCGCCGCCGTGCCGGATTTCGCCGATGCCCCGCTGGACCGCATCGATCCCAACGAATGGCTGGTCCGCAACGCACCCTTCGATCACGGCACGCTCGACTACTGCGCCGCCCCCGCAACTGCCGAGGATGCCCGGCACCTGTCCTGCGAAACCGGCGCCGCGATCATGGTCCTGACCCGCACCACCTTCGGCCCCGCCGCCCCGGTGACACATGTGCGGCTGGCCTATGCACCCGGCTATCACCTGCGGCTCGAGATCTGAAGCAAGGCACAGGGGGGCACCGCGCCCCCTTCCTCCCGCCAGAAATACTCCCGCCGGAGGCACGCCGCCACAGGCGGCGTTCGGGCGGCGTCCGGGCGGCCTCAGGCCCCCTCGAAAGCGCAAAGGGCATGAACCTCCATGCCCATCGCCTCCAGCTTCTTCCGCCCACCCAGATCCGGCAGGTCGATGATGAAGGCGCAGCCGACGATCTCGCCCCCCAGCCGCTCGATCAGCCTGATGCCGGCCTCGGCGGTACCGCCGGTGGCCAGAAGATCGTCCACCAGCAGGATCTTCTCGCCCGGCTGAATGGCGTCATCGTGGATTTCCACGATCGCCTCGCCATATTCCAGCTTGTAGTCTTGGCTGATGGTGGTGCCGGGCAGCTTGCCCTTCTTGCGGATCGGCACGAAGCCGGTGGCCAGCTGATGCGCGATGGCGCCGCCAAGGATGAAACCGCGCGCCTCCAGCCCCACCACCTTGTCGATGCGCTCGCCCGCATAGGGGTGCAGCATCTGATCGACGGCCATGCGAAACCCCCGCGCATCGGCAAACAGCGTGGTCACGTCGCGGAACATGATCCCTTCATGCGGGAAATCGACAATGGTGCGGATGTAGTCCTTGACCGTGCGGTTGCGGGGCATGGGATTGTCCTTCTGCTGTCCGGGCTCTCGGGCGACCGGCGGCGGTTTGGCCCAGGACGGGCGCCGAATCAAGGGGCCAAAGGACGCGGGAGACGTCAGGCCGGGCGGCGCAAGAGCGCAGTCGCCACCCCCATCCCCACCAGCGTCAGCCCGCCGGCGCGGGTCATGCCGGTCACGACGCGCGGCCGCCCGATCAAGCGGCGCAGGCGGTCGGCCAGCAGCGCCCAGGCCAGCGCATTGACCGCCGCCAGCGCCACGAAGGTTGCGATCAGTATTGCGAATTGCGGCGCCAGCGCTTCGGCCGGGCGCAGGAACTGCGGCACGAAGGCGATGAAAAAGGCGATCGATTTCGGGTTCAGCGCGGTGACCGCGGCGGCATGAGCGAACACGGCGCGCGGGCCGGTCTCGCGCCCGGCGGCGACGGCATCGAGTCTCTCGGACGGGGCCGAACGCAGCAGCCTGATGCCGAGATAGACCAGATAGGCCGCGCCGATCCATTTCAGCAGCGAAAACAGCGTTGCCGATGCCGCCACCAGGGCCCCCAGCCCGGCCAGCGAAGCGGTCATGGCGATGAAATCCCCCAGCGCCACCCCCGCAGCCGAGGCCACGGCGACGCTGCGCCCCTTGGACAGCGCATAGCTGAGTACCAGCAGCACGGTCGGTCCGGGGATCAGCAGCAACACGGTCGAGGCCGCCACGAAGGCCAGCCAGATGTTCACGTCCATTTCACAGCACCCGCCCCGCCACCGCGTCGAGTTTCGCCACCAGCGCGGGGTCGCGTTTTTCGGGCGCGGTGAGGATGGCGTGATCCAGCGCCCGGTCGCAGCCATGCGGACAAGGCGCGTGCGCCCCCCCCAGCAGCGCCGGCAGGCGCGCGGCCATGGCCCGGCCCTTGTCGGCATTGCCCATGAGAATCGCGATGATGTCGGAAATGTCCACCTCGCCGTGATGGGGATGCCAGCTGTCGTAATCGGTGACCATGGCGACCGAGGCATAGCACAGCTCGGCCTCGCGGGCGAGCTTGGCCTCGGGCATGTTGGTCATGCCGATCACGTCCGCGCCCCAGTGTTCGCGATACATCCGCGATTCGGCCAGGGTCGAGAATTGCGGGCCCTCCATCGCCAGGTAGGTTCCGCCGCGATGCACGGCGATGCCGGCCTCGCGCGCCGCCGCCTCGCAGGCATCGCCTAGGCGCGGGCAGGTGGGATTGGCCACGCTCACATGAGCCACGCAGCCGCTGCCGAAGAAGCTCTTGGGCCGGGCGAAGGTGCGGTCGATGAACTGGTCCACGATGACGAAATCGCCCGGGGCCATTTCCTCGCGGAACGACCCGCAGGCCGAGACACTGACCACGTCGGTCACGCCCAGCCGCTTCAGCGCGTCGATATTGGCCCGATAGGGCACGTCCGAGGGGGAATGAACATGCCCGCGCCCGTGCCGGGGCAGAAAGGCCATCTCCACCCCCTCCAGCCGCCCCGTCAGGATCGCGTCCGACGGCGCCCCCCAGGGGGTGTCCACGGCGGTCCATTCCGCGCCTTCCAGCCCGTCGATCTCGTAAATCCCCGATCCGCCGATCACGCCGATTTTCCTGTTCATGCCTCTGGCTCGCCTCTCGTTGTCAGCTGGCGGCGATGTTGCGTGCAGATCGCCCGAACTGCAACGGGGAAGTTGGCCCGCGTTTCCTGCCCGCCCCCGTTGCGCTAAGCCTTGCCCGAAGGGCCATGATTCGGGCAGTGCGGGAGGGCCGGAGCCTTGCAGTTCGACGCGATCATCCTGGGCGGGGGCATCATCGGCTGCACCCACGGCCACTATCTTGCACAGCGAGGCCTGAAGGTGGCGGTGTTCGAGCGCGGCCGCATCGGCGGCGGCACCACGGCGCGCAATTTCAGCTGGGTCAACGCCACCAGCAAGACCGGCAATCCCGACTATCACCGGCTCAATGCGCTGGGCGTGTCCATGTATGACGATCTTGCCGCCGCCTTCGGGGCCGAGGCAATCGGGCTCCGGCAGACCGGGGCGCTGATCCTGGCCCGGCGCTCGCAGGCAGCACTCCACGCCGCGCTGCGCCGGCAGGCGGCGGCGCTGGAGCGGCTGGGCTATCCGGTGGCATGGCTGGACGCGCAGGCGTTGCAGGCGCATGAACCCGACCTGTCCCTTGCCGACGACACCGAGGCCTTGCTGGCACCGGCAGACAAATGCCTCGACGCCCCTCGCCTTGCCCGGTTCATGGCGGGCCGGATCGCCGCGGCGGGTGGCGCCGTGTTCGAGAACTGCGCCGCGCTGGAGCTGCTGACCGATGAGGCGGGCGCGGTGTCGGGGCTGCGCAGCGCAAGGGGCGAGATGCGCGCGCCGCGGGTGGTGGTCGCTGCCGGGCCGGACACACCCGCCGTGCTCGGGGCGCTGACCGGCTATGACGGCTTTGCCACCCGCTTTCCGGTGAACCGGGTGCCGGGGCTTCTGGTCACCACCCCGCCGGTGGAGGCGGGGCGGGTGCGGCATCTGGTCTGGATCGACGGGCCGCGCGACCTGCACGTCCTGCCCGAACCCGACGGCGGGCTGCGCATCGCCGCCGATGCCGAAGACGGCGCGGTTTCCGAGCCCCCCGATCCCGCCGCCCTGCGCCCCCACGCCGCCGCCCTGCTGGAGCGGATGCGCAAGATCATGCCCGCCTTCGCCGGTGCGGAGCTGCTGGATGCCTGCCGGATCGAGGTGGGCATCCGCGCCATGCCCCAGGACGGGCTGAGCATCGCCGGCGCCATGCCCGGCGCCGAGGGACTGTTCGTGATCGTCACCCACAGCGGCGTGACGCTTGCCCCTGCGCTGGGGCAGCTGATGGCCGAGGTCGTCGCGGACGGGGTGCGCCCGCAAATGCTGCGCCCCTTCGGCCCCGAACGCCTGCCCGGCTTTGCCTGAACGCGCCCTCGTTTCCCGCCCGCGCTCAGACCAGATCGTCGGGGCGGGGCATGGCGAAGACCTCATCGACGGCAGCGTAGTCCATGTAGCCCAGCCGCGACAGCGGCCGGTAGGCGGTCACGTCCAGCCGCCCGTCGCGCAGGAACGCGTCGCGGATATGGACCGCACGCACGGTGCCGGTGATCATCACCGCGCTGCCGGGCAGGTCGATCTCGCGCCACAGCTCGCATTCCAGCGCCACCGGGGCCGCGGCCACCAGCGGCAGGTCAAGCACCCGGCCCTCCATCACCTCCAGCCCGGCACGCTCGAATTCGTCCACGCCGCGCTCATAATGTGCCGCCGTCAGGTTCATCTGCTCGGCCAGCGCCTGCGACACCACGTTGACACCGAAACGGCCGGTTTCGCGGATGATGGCGATGCTGTCCTTGGCCTCGCCGGAATTCGGCTTCGGCCCCATGGAGCAGAACATCACCATGGGCGGATTGTCGGCAATGCCGTTGAAGAAGGAATAGGGCGCAAGGTTGTTGCGCCCGTCCGCGTCGCGGGTGGAAATCCAGCCGATCGGGCGCGGTGCGACGATGGCCTTGAACGGGTCGTGGGGCAGGCCGTGGCCTTCCTCGGGACGGTAGAACATGGGGCATCTCCATCTGTTTGCCGAAGGGTTAGCGCCGTGCTAGGGCGAATGCCACCGAATTTCGGGGAGGCGGGGCACCAGGTGATCCGATTGCAACCGGAAACAGCCGACGACTGGTGGGAGGTCGAGGCGCTATTCGACCTGTGCTTTGCGCCGGGGCGCGAGGCGCTGTCCTCCTACCGGCTGCGCGAGGGCATCCCGCCGGTGCCGGGCCTGTCGCTCGTGGCCCGCGATGATGACGCCATCGTGGTCGGAGCGATCCGGTTCTGGCCGGTGCGCGTGGGCGGGCAGGCGGCGCTTCTGCTGGGGCCGGTGGCGGTGCACCCCACCCACCAGGGCGAAGGGCTGGGCGGGGTGCTGATCCGCGACGGGCTGGAGGCGGCGCGCGCAGGCGGCTGGACACGGGTGATGCTGGTAGGGGATGCGCCCTATTACGGTCGCTTCGGCTTTGCCCGCCTCGAGGGCGTGGTGATGCCGCCCCCCACCAACCCCGACCGGGTTCTGGGGCTGGAACTGGTCCCCGGCGCATGGCGGGGCGTGCGCGGCGCGGTGACGCGCTGGGACGCCTGCGACAACTGAAACGCGCGTCGGCACGGCGGGCGCACGGGGGATTGAAACCGGGCCGGAATGGGACGATCCTGCAGGCACAGCCCGAGGAGGCGCCATGGATGACATCGTGACCGTGCCCCCGGTCGATCCCGAGGTGGAACTCGACCGCCTGGCGGCCCGCTACCGGGCGGCCGCGGGCACCGGGATCCAGTTGCTCAACCTCCTGGGAGGCAAGGCCGAGGGGCTGCTCGACCGGCTGCCGCCGCAGGTTCGGCAGGGCCTGGACGAGGCCACCGAACGGGCACTGTGGGCGGCGGTGAAGGCGGCGCAGGAGTCGCGCGCGACGGTGCCGGACCAGGCCGAGTGGGTGAACACTGCCCTGACCACCGCCATGGGCGCGGCCGGCGGCATGGGCGGGCTGGCTACCGCGCTGGTCGAACTGCCGGCCACGGTGACGGTGCTTCTGCGCGCCATACAGGCGGTTGCGGCCGAGCACGGCTTCGACCCGGCGGCCGAGAACGTGCAGTTCGACTGCATCCGGGTTCTGGCCGCGGCCGGACCGCTGGCGATGGACGACGGGGCCGATCTGGGCTTCATCGCGCTGCGGCTGACGCTGACCGGCGGGGCGGTGCAGAAGCTGATCGCGGCGGTGGCGCCGCGGCTGGCGGTGGTGCTGGGGCAGAAGCTGGCGACCCAGACGGTGCCGCTGCTGGGCGCGGTGGCGGGGGCCGGGGTAAACTATGTC
This sequence comes from Paracoccaceae bacterium, assembly GCA_027000645.1. Lineage (GTDB taxonomy): Bacteria > Pseudomonadota > Alphaproteobacteria > Rhodobacterales > Rhodobacteraceae > Jhaorihella. Next base: position 8,341 of record JALTNO010000344.1, read on the forward strand.
TACACCCGCTATTACCAGCAGGTCGCGCATGTGCATTTCGGGTTGCGGCGGCTGGCGACAGACGCCGATATCCCGCACGAGGAACTGGTCGAGCGGCTGGCCGCGCGGATGCGTCCGAAATTGTCGTGACATTGTGCCCCGCGCGCGATTTTTCGTGGAAATTCCACCTGTTCCGGGTAACCTGACATGACCGGGCCGGGCAAGGAGCGGCATGACGCCGTGCACGGGCGGCGTCTCTTGATCTTCGGGCCGGGGTGGATATCTAATCCGCAACCCCTAGGTGGAAAGGACATGATTCAATACGCCCTCAAATGCGCCGAAGGTCACAGCTTCGACAGCTGGTTCCAGTCGGCGGACGCCTTCGACAAGCTGCACGCGGCGGGCATGGTGGCCTGCGCGATCTGCGGATCGTCGAGGGTGGAAAAATCGGTCATGGCACCGCGCGTGCGCCCCTCGCGCGATGCGGCCGCGCCCGAAAAGGCAGCCTCGCCCCCGCGCCCGCTGAGCACGCCCGCCACGCCGGCCGAACAGGCCCTGGCCCGGCTGCGCCGGCACGTCGAGGAAAACTCGGACTATGTCGGGCGCAACTTCGCCGCCGAGGCGCGCGCGATGCACGCGGGCGAAGCGCCCGAACGCTCGATCTATGGCGAGGCGAAGCCGGACGAGGCGCGCGCACTGATCGAAGACGGCATCCCGGTGGCGCCGCTGCCTTTCCTGCCCGGCCGCAAGGCCAACTGAAAACCGTCCCGGCCCGATCGCCCCTGCCCTTCCCGCGACCTTTCGCGCGTCTTGCACCGTGCCGCTTCTGCGCGTAAACCGCGCCGGAACCATGGCCCAAGGGGAAAGTCCATGCCCGTTCTGGTGATGAAATTCGGCGGCACCTCGGTTGCCAATCTCGACCGCATCCGCCGCGCCGCCAAACGCATCGGCGTCGAGGTGGCGAAGGGCCATGACGTGATCGTCATCGTCTCGGCCATGGCCGGGCGCACCAACGAGCTGGTGGGCTGGGTCGAGGAAACCTCGCCTCTGTTCGATGCGCGCGAATACGATGCGGTGGTATCCTCGGGCGAGAACGTGACCGCCGGGCTGATGGCGCTCACGCTTCAGGAAATGGACATCCCGGCGCGCAGCTGGCAGGGCTGGCAGGTGCCGGTGCTGACGACCGATGCGCACGCCGCCGCCCGGATCGTGGACATCCCCACCGACAACATCAACGCCAAGTTCGCCGAAGGGATGCGCGTGGCGGTGGTGGCCGGTTTCCAGGGCATCGGCCCCGACGGGCGAATTACCACGCTGGGCCGGGGGGGTTCGGACACCACGGCAGTGGCTTTTGCCGCCGCCTTCGGCGCCCTGCGCTGCGACATATACACGGACGTGGACGGGGTCTATACCACCGACCCGCGCATCTGCGACAGGGCGCGCAAGCTCGACCGCATTTCCTTCGAGGAGATGCTGGAACTGGCCAGCCTCGGCGCCAAGGTGCTGCAGACGCGCTCGGTCGAGCTGGCGATGCGCCATCATGTGAAGCTGCGGGTGCTGAGCAGCTTCGGGGAACAATCCGACGAGGCCGGCACGCTGGTCTGCGACGAGGAGGAAGTCATGGAATCGAAACCTGTGGCGGGCGTGGCCTATTCGCGCGACGAGGCAAAGCTGACCCTGCTGAGCGTGGCCGACCGGCCCGGCATCGCCGCCACCATCTTCACCGCGCTGTCGGATGCGGGCGTAAACGTGGACATGATCGTGCAGAACATTTCCGAAGAGGGGCGCACGGACATGACCTTTTCCTGCCCGGTGGGCGAGGTCGCCCGCGCCGAGGCCGCCCTGTCCGAAATCAGGGAAAAGGGCGCGCTGAACTATGCCGAGCTGGTGGTGGACAGCGATGTCGCCAAGGTTTCGGTGGTCGGCATCGGGATGCGCAGCCAGTCGGGCGTGGCCGCGAAGATGTTCAAGGTGCTCTCCGACGAGGGGATCAACATCAAGGTCATCACCACCTCGGAGATAAAGATTTCCGTGCTCATCGAACGGAAATACATGGAACTTGCCGTTCAGGCGCTGCATGATGCCTTCGAACTGGACAAGGCCGCCTGACGCCCGGATTTCCGGGCCGGTCTGACGCCGCAATAGTGACGCAAGCCGATGCCCGAGGCGACGGAAAGCGAAAGTCGAAAGCTGCTCAAGCGGCTGCGCGAGGTCATGGCCAGCCCCGAGGCTGGTCAGACCCGGCTTGATCGGATCGTGCAGCTGATCGCCGACAGCATGAAGACCGAGGTCTGCTCGATCTATCTGTTCCGCGACGAGGATACGCTGGAGCTGTGCGCGACCGAGGGACTCAAGGCCGAATCGGTCCACCGCACCCGGCTGCGCCTGGGCGAGGGGCTGGTCGGACGGGTCGCCCGCACCGCTCGGGTCATCAACACCCCCGATGCACCCTCGGAAAAGGGATTCCGCTACATGCCCGAAACCGGGGAGGAACGCTATTCCTCCTTCCTCGGGATTCCGATCCAGCGGGTCGGCGAGAAGCTGGGCGTGCTGGTGGTGCAGTCGCGCGAGGCGCGCGATTTCTCCGCCGACGAGGTCTATGCCCTGGAGGTGGTCGCCATGGTGCTGGCCGAGATGGCCGAGCTGGGCGCCTTCATCGGCGAGGGCGCGGCCCTGTCGCCGCTGCACCAGCGACCGGTCATGATCCGCGGCACCGTTGCGCAGGAAGGCGCGTCGGAAGGCCATGTCTGGCTGCACGAGCCGCGGGTGGTCGTCACCAACCCCATCGCCGACGACCCGCAAATGGAGCTGGAGCGCCTCAAGGCAGCGGTGGAAGAATTGCGCGTGGGCGTGGACCGGATGCTGGAGATGTCGCAGGACGGCGACAAGGAGCAGCTCAAGGTTCTCGAAGCCTACCGGATGTTCGCCAATTCCAAGGGCTGGATGCGGCGCATGGAAGAAGACATCGCCCGCGGCCTGAGCGCCGAAGCGGCGGTAGAGAAGGAGCAGAGCCAGGCGCGCTCGCG
>JALTNO010000345.1:0-460 GCA_027000645.1 Paracoccaceae bacterium
GGCGTTCTCGGCGGCGAATTCGAGGATGTTTTCGGAAATGTCGGTGGCCAGCACCCGGCCCGAAGGCCCGACCCTTTCGGCCGCCATCAGCGACTGGTCGCCCGCCCCGGCAGCCACGTCGAGCACATGGCTGCCCGGGCCGATCCCGGCCATGTCGAGCATCGCCTCGGTGGCCGGGCCCAGCCAGGCACGCAACAGCCCGCCCCAGTCGTTCCAGGCGCGCGCCGCGTCCTGCCACTGGGCATGGGTGGTTTTCTTGTAGGCCTGCGGATCGAATGTTGCAGCGCTCATGACACCTCTCCCTTAGGTTCTCCCTTCCATTCGCGGCAGCCTCACGGATCGCATCGGCTGGCGCTGGCCCGAGCCCGAGCCTGTATCCGAAGGGGGCCCGGCGTCCCGACGGAAAAACCATGAATTTCCAATTTTTCGGTCATCCGGTTAAGATCGCCTAGGAACGAAG
>JALTNO010000345.1:470-2974 GCA_027000645.1 Paracoccaceae bacterium
GGGCGCCGATGGGCGGGGCAGGATGCAGGACGGACGCCGATGCAGAGCACAGCCGGGACGAGTCCCCCCTCCAGCGCTGGGGAGAGATGGCGGGTTGGCGATTGCCTCGTCGATCCGGCGGCCAACCGCATCATCAGCGGCGCGCGCGAGGCGCATCTGGAACCGCGCTCGATGGAGGTTCTCGTCCACCTGATCGAACATGCCGGCGAAGTGGTTTTGCGCGATCGCCTGCAGGCGGCGATCTGGGGCGAGGTGGTGGTGGGGGATGACTCGCTGACCAACGCAATCATCAAGATCCGCAAGGCGCTGGGCGATGACGCCCGCAACCCACGCTTCGTGGAAACCATCCCCAAGCGCGGCTACCGTCTGGTGGCGGCCGTCGAACCCGCGCGGCCGCCGGGCGCGCGCCTTTCGCCCGGCACGGCGCGGCGCGGGCCAGGACGGGGTGCTCGCGCCGCTCTGGCGGCGGTGCCTCTGGCGGCGATCACCCTGATCGGCGTGTTCGCGCTGTTGCTCTCAGGGCCGCCCGCCCGCCTTCCCCGCGAAAGCCCCGCCCCGGCAGCCTCCGGGGGCGGGATTCGGGTGGCGATCCGGCCCTTTGTCAACCTCGGAAACGACAGTGCCCTTGACTACCTTGTACGCGGGCTTGAGGAAACAGTGGTCAATCAGCTGACCGCCTACCCCGCATTGAGCGTCGTGCACCTGGAACCGGGAACCGAGGCATCGGCCGATTTCACCCTCGAAGGCCTGGTCCTGCCCGGCTCTGATACGGTGCGCGTCACCATCCGGCTGCTTGATGCGCGCGACGGAACCATTCTGGCCAAAGAGCAACTGGTCCGACCGCTGGCAAACCTTCTGGAAATGGAAAAGACGATAGAAACCCGGATCGTCGAGGCGCTTGCCGTCGATATTGAACGGGCAGACCTGGCGCGGCAGGCTTCGGGCTACACCTCAAGCACTGAGGCGTTTGTTCTTTTCCTGCGCGCGCAGGCGGCGCTACTGGTACGCGGGAAAGAGGCCAACCTGCGCGCCCAGGCGCTTTACCGGCAGGCAATCCGTCACGACCCGCGCTTTGGCCGTGCCTATGGCGGGCTGGCCCTGAGCCTGGCGGCCGAGTATCGCAACGGCTGGGCCGCCGACCCGGACGCGGCGCTGAGCGGGGCGCTGGAGATGGCTCGCACGGCGCTGCAAATTGCCCCGGACCTGCCCGAGCAATACTGGGTGGTTGGCTATGTGCGCACCCAACAGCGCGACTTCGCGGCGGCGCAGAAGGCGCTGGGGCAAGCGCTGAAGTTGCGCCCGGATTACGCTGATGCACTCGCGCTACTGGGTGGGATCGCCACCTATCAGGGCAAGCCCCGTGACAGCTTGCCCACTCTGCGCGAGGCGATCCGCTTGCGCCCGGAGGCGGGCTATCTTTACTACCTGCTGCTGGGGCGCGCCTATTACTTTCTGGACGATTGCCAACAGGCCGAGATCAATCTCGCCGAAGCCCTCGCGCGCAATCCGGAAAATCTGGAGGCACACCTCTATCACGCCGCCTGCCTTCTGCGCCTCGGCCAGAGACCGGACGCCGAATGGGAGGCCGAAGAAATCCACACGCTGGAGCCGGGCTTTCAGCTGGCCCGTTTTTTTCACTCCTACCCGATGGCTGATCAGAGCCAGATCGAGTTGCTGACAACCGATCTGGGCCGTCTGGACATCGAATGAAATGGACCGCCACCGCCAACGCAGCGCCAACGGCTCTGTTCAAATCGAAACACCTGTTCGGCTTTGTTGCATAAATCGGGTGATGGGTAGACTTCCCCTTTCCCCGGACGGACTTATCCTGCGGGCACGGTGACAGGTATGCCAAGGGCGGTATAGCGGTTGAGCACCGCGACGCGGACCTGGATTTCCGCGACCTGCCGGTCGAAGTCCCGCGCCATCAGGCTTTGCCCCATCAGTTTCACACAATGCATCTTGCTCTCGACGCGGCTTCGGCGATGGTACCCGCTCCACCGTCGCCAGATGGCGCGCCCGAGGTATCGCGAGGCATTGACCGCTTCGTTCCGGGCGATGGCCCCCGGAGTCGTGGGCTTCCAGGGTTTGGCATTCTTTCGCGGGGGTATGACGGCGTGGGCATTCCGGGCAGCAATCGCGTCGTGGCATTTGCGCGTGTCATAGGCCCCGTCGGCGGTTACGGACCCGATGTCCTGATCGGGCGGGATCTGGTCGAGCAACGCGGGCAGCATCGGCGCGTCGCCGACATTGCTGGTGGTGACCTCGACGGCCCGAACCTCCAGCGTTTCCTCGTCGATCCCTATGTGTATCTTGCGCCAGATGCGGCGTTTGGGCCCGCCATGCTTGCGCGCGTTCCACTCGCCTTCGCCTTCGGCCTTGATGCCGGTGCTGTCGACAAGCAGGTTCAGCGGGCCGGTTCCGCCGCGATACGGAAGGCTCACGGTCAGGGTCTTCTGGCGGCGGCTGAGCGTGCTGAAATCCGGCACCGGCCAGTCCAGCCC
>JALTNO010000346.1 GCA_027000645.1 Paracoccaceae bacterium
CAAGATCGCGGAATTTCCGTTCGGAAATTCTCCCCCGAAACAGATACCTGTTTTTCTGAGCCATATGAACACCTTAGTATGGGCTCAGAACTGCTCAACTGGAATAGACCCTTCGGGCAAGATGAAGCGGGCAAGGTGCTGGCATGTGGGGCGGATCGCTTCTATCCTTGGGGCAGGCGGGATGATCGGGGTGCGGTGCAGGTGATTTCTTCGTTGGCGGACGGGGTCATGCGCGGGGTGGAAGCCGCCGGCGAGCGGGTTTCACAGGCCCTGTTCGAGCCGGTGATCCGGCTTGGCGTGACCGGGCTGGCGCGGTCGGGGAAGACGGTGTTCATCACCTCTCTGGTGGCCAATCTGATCGATCGCGGGCGGATGCACGGGCTGGCGGCGGCGCGGGAGGGGCGGATCGAGGCCGCGTTTCTTCAACCCCAGCCCGACGACACGGTTGCGCGTTTCGATTACGAAGGGAACCTTGCCGCGCTGACCGGCGCCGATCCTCACTGGCCCGAGAGCACCCGGGCGGTGAGCGAGCTGCGTCTTTCGCTGCGGGTGCGGCCAGCGGGGTTCCTGGCCGGGTTGCCGGGGCCGCGCAGCGTGCATCTGGATATTGTCGATTATCCCGGCGAATGGCTGCTGGATCTGATGCTGCTGGAGCGGGACTATGAGCAGTGGGCGGCCGACGTGCTGGCCCGGTTCGAGGGGCGGGATTTTGCCCGGGATTTCGTGACCCGGGCCCGCGCCGCGGATCCGGGTGCCGACCATGACGAGGCGTTGGCGCAGGATCTGGCCCTGCGGTTTGCCGGGGTACTGCGCGATGCCCGCGCACGGGGCTGGCACGACTGCACGCCGGGCCGATTCCTGCTGCCGGGCGATCTGGAGGGATCGCCGGTCCTGACCTTTGCGCCGCTGCCGGTGACGGGGCGGTTGCGGCGCGGCTCTCTGGGGCGGGAGATGGCGCGCCGGTTCGAGGCCTACAAGAACCTCGTGGTCAAGCCGTTCTTCCGCGATCATTTCTCGCGTATCGACCGGCAGGTGGTGCTGGTCGATGTTCTGGGCGCCATTCACGACGGACCGGCGGCGGTCGAGGACATGCGCCGGGCAATGGCGGGGATTCTGGGTGCCTTCCGGCCGGGGCGGAACGGCGTGCTGGCGCGGCTGCTGCGCGGCAGGCGGGTGGACCGGATCCTGTTTGCGGCCACCAAGGCGGATCATCTGCATCATGTCCAGCATCCGCGGTTGAGCGCGATCATGGAGGCGCTGACCCGTGACGCGCGCGAGCGGGCCCGCTTTGCCGGGGCCGAAACCGCCGGCATGGCCATTGCCGCGCTGCGGGTCACCACCGAGGAGATGCGCCGCCATGACGGGCGCGATCTGCCCTGTGTGCGGGGGCGTCTGGCCGGCGGGCGCGAGGCGGCGTTCTATCCGGGCGATCTGCCCGAGGATCCCTCGCAGCTTCTGGGGCCGGCGCGGGCCGGGGCCGAGGCGTGGCTGGATGCCGAGTTTCAGGCCATGCGTTTCGAGCCGGCCCCGCTGACGCTGCGCCCCGGCGACGGCCCGCCGCATATCCGGCTGGACCGGGCGGCCGAGTTCCTGATCGGAGACCGGCTGTGACGATCGAGCTGCGCCCCGCCAGGTCCACCGATGCCGGCGCCATTGCCGAGATCCTGTGGCGGTTCCAGCAGGACACGGAGTGGATGCCCAAGCTCCACTCGGGTGCCGAATACGTGGCGTTCTGCGGTGCGATGATCGATTGCGGCTGGGTCACGGTGGCCTGCGTCGAGGGGCAGGTCCAGGGGTTTCTGGCCCGCGACGGGGCAGAAATCTGCGCGCTTTACGTGGCGCCCTGGGCCACGCGGGCGCGGATCGGGGCGCGGCTGCTGGATTTCGCCAAGGCGCGGGCGACGCGGCTGACGCTGAGGGTGTTCGAGGCCAACGCGCGCGCGCAGCGGTTCTATCTGCGCAACGGGTTCGTGGAGGACGGCCGTGGTGACGGGGCCGATGTGGAGGAAAACCTGCCCTACATATCCTTCGTCTGGACCAGGGAGGAGCGGAAATGACTCAGGGCCCGATCCTTTTCGATGTCGGGGACAAGGATACGCCGCGACCGTCGGTGGCCGATGCCCCGCCGGTTCCCGACCCCGGCGGAGCGGTGCCCTCCGGTGTGGCGGTGCAGCGGGCGGCGCATGCGGCCGGGCGGGCACCGTCGCGGCTGGCGCGGTGGTTCTGGGGGCTGGCGGTGGCGGTGATCGGGGCGGCGGTTTCCGTGGCCGCGTGGGATTTCGCCGCCGGCCTCGTGCAGCGTGCGCCGGTGCTGGGCTGGATCGTGGGGGGGCTGCTGGCCGCGCTGGCGCTCGTGGTCGTGGCCATCCTCCTGCGCGAGGGGGCGGCGATCGCCCGGCTGGGGCGCATCGACGGGCTGCGCCGGGCGGCGGTGCAGGCGCTGGCGGCGCAGGATCTGGAAGCGGCCCGGGCGGTAGCGCGGCGGCTGGCGGCCTTCTACCGCTCCCGGGCCGAGACCCGCCGGGCGGCGGCGCGGCTGGAACAGCGCGTGGACGAGCAGTTCGAGGCCGATGCCCTGCTGGCGCTGGCCGAGGACGAGATCCTGGCGCCGCTTGATGCGCGGGCGCTGCGCGAGGTCGAGTCGGCGGCACGCCAGGTGGCGACGGTCACGGCGCTGGTGCCGCTGGCGCTGGCGGACGTGGCCACCGCGCTGCTGGCCAGCCTGCGCATGATCCGGCGCGTGGCCGAGATCTATGGCGGGCGCTCGGGCCTGATCGGCAGCTGGCGGTTGACCCGCGCGGTGTTTGCCCATCTGGTGGCCACGGGGGCGGTCGCCGTGGGCGATGACCTGCTGGAGCCGGTCCTGGGCGGGTCGATCCTGTCGAAACTGTCGCGCCGCTTCGGCGAGGGGCTGGTCAATGGCGCGCTGTCGGCCCGCGTCGGCGTTGCGGCGATGGAGGTCTGCCGGCCG
>JALTNO010000347.1 GCA_027000645.1 Paracoccaceae bacterium
AAGCGATGCCGCCAATCACCATCTTCGCCGCCCGCCCCCCCAGGCGTCGGCGCAGGAGGCATCGCCCACCGCCAGGACCCGCCCGTCTTGCACCGCCACATGGGTCGCCTCGGGGCGGTCGGGATCCATGGTGATGATCTTGCGGGCGGCGAAGATGGTGATTGGCGGCATCGCTTTCTCCCTGCGCTGTGCAGGCCAAGGGTAAAAGGGTTTCAATTGCACAGAAAATGTATTTAATTCGGGGATAGCACCGTTTTTTCCGGGGTTTCATGCATTTCACGCTCAAACAGCTCCGCTATGTCGAGGCCGCGGGCCGCACCGGCTCGATCGCGCGAGCGGCGGACGAAATGAACATCTCGCAGTCCTCGATCACTGCGGCGATCGACGCGCTGGAAACGCAGCTGGATTTCGATCTGTTCATGCGGATGCCGGCCAAGGGGATACACCCGACGCCGCAGGGCCACGAGGTGCTTGCCCTCATCAGGCGGCATCTCGAAGAAGTGCGGGTTCTGGAATCGGAACTGAGCGCACTGGCCGGCGATCCGGTCGGAACCCTGCGCCTGGCCTGCTACGACACCACCGCGCCCTATGTCCTGCCGCCGCTCCTGAAGGAATTCGCCCGACGCTATGCGGGGGTACGGATCAGCGTGCAGGAGGGCAACATGGACGAGATCCGCCAGTTCCTGACCGAGGGCAGCGCCGATCTGGCCCTGACCTACCGTCGCGCGATGCCCGATTCGCAGGGCTTTGTCGGACTGTTCCGCGCCCGACCCTATGCGCTTCTGCCGGCGGAACACGCGCTGGCGCGCCGGGCCAGCGTGTCGCTGAAGGCTCTGTGCCAACTGCCGATGATCATGCTCGACCTTCCCCATGCCCGCGAATATTATCTGTCGCTGTTTTCCGATGCCGGCCTGTCGCCGCTGGTGGCCCACACGACCAAGACCGCCCCCATGGCCCGGGCACTAGTGGCCGGAGGGTTCGGATTCACCATCCTGAACATCCGCGATCCGGGCAATGTCGAACCCGTTTCCGGTTACGCAGCCCGCCCGATCCGGGACACGGTCGAAGCGCCGTTCTTCGGCATCGCCCAGCAGCCGGGCCGGCGTCGGCCGCAGATCATCGACCGGTTCATTGCGCTGGCGCAGGAGCTGGCCGAACAGGGCCGGTTCCGGGAACTGACCCTGTTTCCGTGATCTCTCTCGGAAAATTTCATCCAGTGTTGGAATACTTTACATAAAACACATTTTCCCAATGAAAGGGCCGCTGCTAGCCTTTCCCTGACGGATCGAACCTCGGGGTGAGCGTTTCGCGCCAATCGTTTCCGCGTCGCTTTCCGGCCATGGCGCGGGCGATGGACGCGCTGGCGGCTCCGATCAGACAGGGAGGAATGGGGATGTCCATTACCAGACGGAGACTACTGGGCGGTGCGGCGGCGATCGGCGCAGCCACGGCGGGGCTTCTGCCCCTGCCCTCGCTGGCGCAGCAGAAGCGCGGAGGGACGCTTGTCATTGCCTCGTCGCAGGTGCCGCGGCACCTCAATCCGGCGGTCCAGTCGGGGATCGCCACGGGCGTGCCGGGCACCCAGATCTTCGCTTCGCCGCTCAAGTTCGACAGCGACTGGAACCCGCAGCCCTATCTGGCCGAAAGCTGGGAGACGGCTGCCGACGGGCTGTCGGTGACGCTCAACCTCGTGCAGAACGCCACCTTCCACGACGGGAAGCCCGTGACCTCCGAGGACGTGGCCTTTTCGATCGGCGTGATCCGCGACAACCACCCGTTCAAGTCGATGTTCGCCCCGGTCGAGCGCGTGGACACGCCCGACCCGCACACCGCGGTGATCCGCCTGTCCAAGCCGCATCCGGCGCTGCTGCTGGCGCTGTCGTCCGCGCTCTGCGTGATCCTGCCCAAGCATGTCTATGGCGACGGGCAGGACCTCAAGACGCACCCGGCAAACTCGGCGCCGGTCGGCTCGGGACCCTTCAGGCTGGCCGAATTCAAGCCCGGCGAGCAGATCCGGCTCGAACGCTATGAGGGGTTCTTCATCGAGGGACGCCCCTATCTGGACGAGATCGTGATCCGCATCATCAAGGATCCCTCGGCGCTGCTGATCGCGATGGAGAACGGCGATGCCGACATGTATCCCTACATGGCATCTAGCCAGCAGATCAGGCGGCTTGGCAAGGTCGATCGCCTGGCCATCACCGATCAGGGCTATGCCGCCATCGGGCCGATCAACTGGCTGGCCTTCAACACCGCCAAGCCGCCCCTCGACGACAAGCGCGTGCGTCAGGCAATCGGCTATGCAACCGACCGCGACTTCATCACCAAGGCGCTGATGCGCGGATTCGCAAAGCCGCAGCGCAGCCCCATCATCGAAAGCAGCCCGTTCTTCAACCCCGACATCCCGGCCTATGACCTGGATCTCGACAGGGCCAATGCCCTGCTGGACGAGGCCGGTCATGCCCGCGGCGGCGACGGAATGCGCTTCAGCCTGACCTGCGATTACATCCCCGGTCCGGCCGAGCAGCAGAAATCTGTGGCCGAATATCTCAAGTCGCAGCTGAAGAAGGTGGGCATCGACGTGCAGGTGCGCGCCTCGCCCGATTTCCCCACCTGGGCCAAGCGCGTTTCGACCCATGACTTCGACATGACGATGGACGTGGTCTTCAACTGGGGCGATCCGGTGATCGGCGTGCATCGCACCTACCTGTCGTCGAACATCGTCAAGGGTGTGATCTGGTCGAACACCCAGTCCTATGCGAATCCGAAGGTGGACGAGCTGCTGAACGCGGCGGCGGTCGAGACGGATTTCGCCCGGCGCAAGGCTCTCTATGACGAGTTCCAGATGATCGTCGGCGAGGACCTGCCGATCTACTGGATCAACTCGCTGCCCTATCACACGGCCTACAACAAGAAGATCCAGAACCCGCCGACCTCGATCTGGGGGCCGATGCAGTCGATGGACGATCTGTCCATGGGATGAGCAGCGGGCGGCGGACGTGCCCTGCCCCGCCCGCCGCCGCCACGGAAGGAACGCGATGAATACCGCCGCCTATATCGCACGCCGGCTGTTCTACGGCCTCGTGCTGATGTTTTTCGTCGTGGTCCTGAATTTCGTGCTGATCCGCCTCGCCCCCGGCGACCCGGCCGAGGTGATTGCCGGCGAGATGGGCGGCATCACGCAGGAAATGCTCGCCGACATCCGCGCGACCTACGGCCTCGACAAGCCGATTGCGACGCAACTGGCTATCTATCTGGGGCAGATCGCCCGGGGAGACCTGGGCATGTCGTTCTTTTTCGATCAGCCGGTGGCGAAGCTGATCGGAACGCGCATTGGCGCGACGATCCTGCTGGTGCTGGCCGCGCAGCTCGTGTCGATCCTGATCGGGGTGGTGATGGGCGTCTTCGCCGCGCGCAAGCCGAACGGAGTCGTCTCGGCGCTGGTCGCGGTATTCTCGACGCTGGGTTATGCGCTGCCGGTGTTCTGGACCGGGATCATGCTGATCATCGTCTTCGCGTCGTGGCTGCCGATCTTTCCCGTCGAGGGCATGCGCTCGGCACGGTTCGAAGGCGGCAGCTTCGCATATGTGCTGGACGTCCTGCACCACCTAGTGCTGCCGGCGGTGACGCTGGCGATCATCTTCCTGGCGCAATATGCGCGGCTTGCACGGGCCTCGATGATCGAGGTGCTGGGTGCCGACTACATCCGCACCGCCCGCGCCAAGGGGGTGCCCGAGCGGCGGGTGGTGTTCCATCACGCCCTGCGCAACGCCGTCCTGCCGATCCTGACCGTGGCCGGGCTGCAGTTCGGCAACCTGATCTCGGGGGCGCTGCTGGTCGAGACAGTGTTCAACTGGCCCGGCATGGGCACGCTGGCCTTCGATTCCATCCTCCGGCGCGACTATCCGACCGTCATGGGCATCCTGATCATCGGCGCGGCGATGGTGGTGGTGGCCAACATCCTGACCGACCTGGGCTATCGGCTGGCCGATCCGCGCATCCGCACCGAGGGGGGCCGGCGATGAACGAGCTGTCCCGATCCGCGCCCGAACGCGCCGCATCGCCCGCGGCCGAAGCCTGGCGCATGTTCCGCCGCAATCGGCCGGCAATGCTGGGCACGGCGATCTTCCTGACCATGCTGGGCGTGGTCATCTACGGCTCGCTGTTCGGGGGCGATCCGTTCGAGATCGTCTGGGCCCCGCAGACGCCGCCCGGCGAAGACGGCTTCGTCTTCGGCACTGACTATCTCGGGCGCAACCTGGCCACCGGCCTTCTGGTGGGCGGGGCGCCGACCATGGCGGTCGGGGCGGCCGCGGCGGTGCTGTCGATCTTCATCGGCGTGACCATCGGCGCGCTGGCGGGATACTATGGCGGCTGGGTGGACAACCTCCTGATGCGGATCACCGAGTTCTTCCAGGTTCTACCGGCGCTTCTGTTCGCCATGGTGCTGGTCACGCTGTTTTCGCCCTCGCTGGTGACGATCGCGACGGCGATCGGAGTGGTGATGTGGCCCCAGACCGCGCGGCTGACCCGGGCCGAGTTCCTGAAGATCCGCGAACTCGAATACGTCACCGCCGCCCGCGCCATCGGGGCCGGCAATGGCCGGATCATGTGGCGGGTGATCCTGCCCAACGCACTGCCGCCGCTGATCGTCTCGGCCACGCTGACCGTCGGCGTGGCGATCCTGTTCGAGGCGGGGTTGTCCTTTCTGGGGCTCGGCGATCCCAACACCATGTCCTGGGGCATGATGATCGGCGCCAACCGGGAATATATCCTCGACGCCTGGTGGCCGGTGACCTTTCCCGGACTGGCGATCTTCCTGACCGTGTTCTCGGTCAGTCTGATCGGCGACGGGCTGAACGATGCCTTCAACCCCAAGCTGCGGGAGCGCTGAGGCATGTCGCCGCTACTCGATGTCCGCGACCTGAGGGTGGAATTCGCCACCCGCCACGGCACAGTCACGGCACTCGACGGCGTGTCGCTGCGGCTTGAGCCCGGGGAAACCCTGGGCGTGGTCGGCGAAAGCGGCTGCGGCAAGTCGATCACGGCGCTTGCGATCATGGGGTTGATCCCGATGCCGCCGGGGCGCATCGCCGGCGGCTCGATCCGCCTTGACGGAGAGGAACTGATCGGCGCGCCCGAGCGGCGCCTGCGGCAGCTGCGCGGCCGCGACATCGGCATGATCTTCCAGGAACCGATGACCTCGCTCAACCCGGTGTTCCGCGTCGGCGACCAGATCGCCGAGGCGATCCTGCTGCACCAGGACGTCAGCCGCGACGAGGCCCGCACCCGCGCGCTCGAACTCCTGCGCACGGTCGGCGTGCCCGATCCGGGCCAGCGCATCGACGCCTATCCGCACGAACTCTCGGGCGGGCTGCGCCAGCGGGTGATGATTGCCATCGCCATCTCCTGCCAGCCGCGGCTGCTGATCGCCGACGAGCCGACAACGGCGCTGGACGTGACCGTGCAGGCGCAGATCTTCGACCTGATCCGCGACATCCAGGACCGTCTGGGCGTGGCGGTGATCCTGATCACCCACGACATGGGCGCGATCGCGGAAATGGCCGACCGGGTGGCGGTGATGTATGCCGGCCGCGTGGTCGAGGAAGGCCCGGCGGATGCGATCCTCGACAGCCCGGCACACCCTTACACGCGCGGGCTGATCGGCTGCATCCCCGCCATCGACCCTGCGCTTGCCGCCCTCGACCGCCTGCCGCCGCTGGCCGAGATCCCCGGCGTCGTGCCGCCCCTGCACCTGCTCGGGCAAGGCTGCGCCTTCGCCGATCGCTGCATCGAGGCGGTGGATATCTGCCGCAAGGTGGCGCCGCCCCTCACCGGCCGGGGGCATGCCGTCGCCTGCCATCTTCACGCAGCCGCCGCCGCCTCGGAGGAAAGCTGATGCCCGCCCCCGCCGGCGATTCCGCTTCCGCCCCGCCGCTGCTGGAGGTGCGCAACCTTTCGGTCAGCTTCCCCATGTCGCGGGGGCTGTTCGGTCCGAAGCGCGTGCTGCAGGCGGTGCGCGGCATCAGCTTTACCGTCGGCCGCGGCCGCACCCTGGGGCTGGTGGGCGAAAGCGGCTCGGGCAAGACCACGGCGGCGATGGCGGCGATCCGGCTGGTGACACCCTCGGACGGGCAGGTGCTGCTGGAAGGGCGCGACCTGATGGCGCTGGACGAGCGCGCGATGCGCGCCGAGAGGCGCCACCTGGCCGTGATCTTCCAGGACCCCTATTCCTCGCTGAACCCGCGCAACCGGGTCGGCGCCATCGTGCGCGAGCCGCTTGACCTGATGGGTATCGGCAGCCCCGGTGAGCGCGAAAGCCGGGTGCGCGAACTGTTCCGGCTGGTCGGGCTGCGGCCCGATCAGATGGCGCTGTTTCCGCACCAGTTCTCGGGCGGCCAGCGCCAGCGGATCGCCATTGCGCGCGCGCTCGCCACCAATCCGGCACTGATCGTCTGCGACGAGCCGGTCTCGGCGCTCGATGTGGCGATCCAGGCGCAGATCCTCAACCTGCTGCGCCGCCTGCAGGACGATCTGGGCCTCTCCTACCTGTTCATCAGCCACGATCTGGGCGTGGTGCAGCATGTCTGCCACGAGGTGGCGGTGATGTATCTGGGGCAGGTGGTCGAGCAGGCCGACAGGCGGCGGCTGTTCACGGCGCCGGCGCATCCCTACACAAGGGCGCTGCTGGAAAGCGCCCCCGCGCTCGACCGGCGTAAGTCGGCCGGCTATCGCCGCAAGGCGGCGGTCGAGGGCGATCCGCCCAGCCCGCTGGCGATCCCCGCCGGATGCGCCTTCGCGGGCCGCTGCCCGCAGGCACAGGCGCGCTGCCGCACCGAGGAGCCGGAGCAGACCGTCCGGGACGGGCACCTTGTCCGCTGCCACTTCCCCCTCGGCTGAAGATCGCGCCCGACCCGGTACCGGGCAAGCAGATGGATGCGTGCACTCAGCCGGCGCGTCCGCTCCGTCGCCGTATCCGGGTTCCGAATTTCCGGCTGGCACCTTGGCGTTATTATTGGCGCTCATGCGTTTGAAAGACGCGTTTGATTTGAACGAATGTAAAGCCGCTACGACGACAGGAACCATAACCGTTCGTGTCGTGGAATCTTCCACCGCAACTCAATGGAGCCGATAAGCGGACGGGCGCGACCTGAAACTGCCGCTGATTTCTCCGCTCTACGGCGATTTCGCGGGATTCCCGCCGACCATGCTGGTCACCGGCACGCGCGATCTGTTTCTCAGCGATACCGCGCGCGTTCACCGCAAGCTGCGCCTCGCGGGGGTGACGGCCGATCTGAACGTATATGAGGGCCTGTCCCATGCCGACTATCTGTTCGCGGCGAATTCGCCCGAGTCGGAGCAGGTCTATGGTGAACTGGGCGCGCTACCTGCGGTGACCGGGAATGGAGGCGAGGGCCACGGCCCGCAAGCCTCGATCCGGCGACCGCGCCCCGTCGGCGCGGAAAGAGACGCTGCTCCGCCGCGCTTCCTGCCGCCGGCATTGCGGGACCCCTTCCGGTCGCGCCGCCCGTCCGGAATACGCGCCCCGGAAGGCAGAGCGACGCCCCGGCTGCAATCCGCATGACGGGAGATGTCAGAACCGGAAGGTCGCGCCGAAGATCGGCCCCGAAAGCGCGAGGTTGACGTTGCGGCCGTTGATCGGCTTGTCGAACTCCAGATAGCGATAGCCGAACCGCAGAGACCACTTGTCGTTGAGGCGATAGTCCGCCGTGGCCAGAACCTGCCACGTCAGGTCGGAACCGATCCCCAGCCCTCCGATATCGGCGAACCCGGTCAGATTCCAACGCTCGGAAACTGTCCAGACCACACGCACCCCGACGACGGGATCGACCCAGCTTTCTCTGCTGTCGGCCAGGGTCCGCGCAGGAAGGGTGCCCGCCGACAGAACCGCCTTCATGTCCGCCGCATAGCCGCGCAGCCCCCCGGCCACGTCCACCGAGCGGTTCGCGTCCTCGGTGACGCGATAGGTGACGTAGCCGCTGAATACCGTCATTTTCACCGCCACGTCGGCGGACCCGAACAGAACCCCGAAGGGGGTCGGCTTGCTGCTCGACAGATCGGAATAGATCAGGTCGCCGGCAAGGCTCCAGCGTCCGTTCCGGGCCTCCAGAGTTCCCATGAACCCGATGTCCAGGTTGGAAAGGACATCCCTGGCGCTGATCTTCGTGGTGACATCGCCGAACGTGGTCGAGACGGTCGATTTCATTCCCGTCAGCCAGCCGTAGATCGAGGCCGAGTATTGCCAGCCGGAATCCTGCGCCATCGCCGGAGCAACTGGCAAGGCACAAGCGATCAGGGCTGCTGCGGTTCGCATTGCGTGTGGTTTCATGGGTTCACTTCCCGAAAGCCGAACATCCTGTCCGGGGTTCGAACCGTCCCTTTGTGCCGTCTCTCCTCCCCCAGCGACTCGCAGTATATTCGGTTCTCCGTCATCCGCGCGGCGCGCGCCCGGATGCCATCGCGATCTGTTGCCCGAATACAGCGGGGATCCCATTGCAGCGATCCGGCGTGACGACCGGATGTCAGGGGAAATCGGCCCCTGCGAGCTGCCGGGCCGCATACCGGCGCGCGTCCGGATCGGCGGCCGACCGGCAACGGAATGGATTCAGCAACGTCGGGGGTGGCGGCGCTGGCGCTGGCGCTGCCGGTGACGGCGCGGGCGCAGCAGGATTGCCGCAAGGTGGACGTCTACAACTATGTGCGCGCCGAGACCGACCTGCAATTCAAGGGCTATTCCGAGGCCTATGACGCCTTCGGCCGCTTCACACATAGCCGCGAACCCTATGACATCGACCGCCAGGTGACCACCACCGGCAACCGCGACACGCTTTATTCCTTCGGCGTGTTCGATCTTTCCTCGCCGCTGACCATCACCATGCCCGATCCGGGCGAGCGCTACATGTCGCTGATGCTGGTCAGCGAGGATCACGACGTATACCCGGCCATGTATGGCGCCGGCCGCTACGGCTTCACGAAAGAGGTGGTCGGCACACGCTACGTGATGTTCGGCATCCGCACCTTCGCCGATCCGAACGACCCCGAGGACATGAAGGCCGCGCATGCGCTTCAGGACGCGGTGAAGGTCGAACAGGCTGATCCCGGCCGGCTGGAACTTCCGAACTGGTGCGAAGAGGACATGGTGAAGATGCGCGAGGCCGCGGCGGTGCTGGGCAGCTCGGTGCCCGACAGTTCCGTCTTCTTCGGCGTGAAGGGCGATCCCGGCTTTACCTATCTGGAGCGGATGATGGGGTCCGGTGTCGGCTGGGGCGGGCTGCAGCGGCGCGATGCGCTCTATCAGCAGGTGGTGCCGGAGCGGAACGACGGCGAGACGCCGTATGTGCTGACCGTGCCGGCGGATGTGCCGGTGGACGGCTTCTGGTCGGTGACCGTCTACAACAAGGAACGCTTCATGGTGAAGAACGAATGGGACGCCTATTCGATCAACAACGTCACCGGCAAGAAGAACGACGACGGTTCGGTGACGATCCACTTCGGTGGCGACCCGAAGGCCGACAATTTCATCTACATCATGCCCGGCTGGTCCTATTTCGTGCGCCTCTACCGGCCGCGCAAGGAGATCCTCGACGGCAGCTGGACATTCCCGAAGGCGGAACCGGCGCAGTGACCGCCACCCGACCGGAGCCCGAAAGGGAAACGACATGAGATATTACGCAAGAATGGTGCTGGCAGCCGCGGCCGTGGCGCTGGCCGGGCCGGTCCGGCGGCATGATGAAGGACGATATCGAGGCGCGCATGATCCACCGCCGCACGGTCGAGGCCGCGGTCTGGGCGATGCCGATGGTGGGCATCCGCAGCTTTCTCGTCGCCCTGCGCAACGACCTGGGCGGCGACTGGAACGGCGTGGTCTATTTCTCGAAATCGATCCAGTCGCGCCACCTGCTGCTGACCGCCAACAACCAGACGCCCTATGTGATCGCGGCGATGAACACCCGCGACGGGCCGCTGGTGCTGGACATCCCCGGCGCCTCGGACGTGGCCAAGTATTTCAGCTCGCTGGCCGACATCTGGGACTATCCCTTCATCGATGTTGGCCCGGAGGGCGGCAAGTATCTGCTGCTGCCGCCGGGCTATGACGGCGAAGTTCCCGACGGCTATCTGGTTTTCCGCCCGGCCTCATATGCGGTCTATGCGGTGCTGCGCTCGGCGCCAGCGACGAGGCGGTGGCCGGCTATGTCAAGACGCTGCGCATCTATCCGCTGGCGCTGGCCGACAACCCGCCGCCGACGCGGTTCATCGACGCCTGGCTGAAGGTCTATGTCACGCTGTGTTTCGACCTCGAAGACGGTCCGGTCGTGATGGTGGCGCCGCCGGACGTGCTGGGGCCGGTGGACGACGCCTTCTTCCGTTTCGTCACCGATGTTGGCCGCACCGGGCCGGACAAGGGCAAGGGCGGCAAGTATCTTCTGGTGCCGCCGGGATATGAGGGCGAGTTGCCGGACGAGGGGTATTTCATCGCGCCGTCGCGCACCTATACCAACTGGCTTCTGATGCGGGCCTATGTTCATGACGGCGACGTTGCCGGCGCGGTGAAGCGGGTGAAGGACAACATGCGCGTCTACCGCTGGCCGACCGCGATGCCCCGCCCGAAACGACGTTCGTCAATCTGACCGGAAAGAAGGTCAATACCATCCACGCCAACAATTTCGAATTTTACGAAGAGCTCGACCGGGTGATCCAGAAGGAACCGGCCGACGCCTTCAATCCCGAGTTGACGGGCCTGTTCGCGGCCATCGGGATCAAGAAGGGCACCCCCTTCGCCCCCGACGCGCGCATGAAGAAGATCCTGACCGAAGCGGTGGCTGTCGGAAACGCGACCGCGCGGGCGATCGTGTTCGCCAATCGCGATCCGCGCGCCTATTTCTTCGAGGTGAGCTACTCCCCAAAGTTTGGACAGCTTTCCGCGTAACTTAAGCTACTCTTCGCTCCTGCTGGTCGGGTTGGTTTCCGTCTTTTCTCAGCCAATAGACCACGGCTGGGGGTTTGCCGCCAAGGGCGGAATGAGGGCGCTTGTGGTTGTAGAACTCGATCCATTTGCCGACACCCGCCCTGGCCTCTGATCCGGTTTCCCAGGCGTGCAGGTAGACGCACTCATATTTCAGGCTGCGCCAGAGCCGTTCCACGAAGATAT
>JALTNO010000348.1 GCA_027000645.1 Paracoccaceae bacterium
AGGCGGTCGAGCGCGACTTTGCCTTCATCGTCGATGCGGATGTGGAGGCGCAGAAGCTGGTGAATGCCGCAGCCGGGGCCGACAAGGCCCTGATCGAGGAGGTCAGGGTTTTCGACGAATTCATCGGTGGCAATCTTGGTGAGGGCAAGAAATCCCTTGCCATCACCGTGCGCCTGCAACCGAGCGAGAAGACGCTGACCGAGAAGGAGATCGAGGCGGTGTCGGAAAGGATCGTGGAGAAGGTTGCCAGAGCCACGGGCGGGGTCTTGCGCGGCTGACGGTGCGATTTGTCGGATCGCTTGCGCGATCCGACCGGGCGGGGGCTCTGCCCCCGCACCCCCGGAGTATTTTCGGCGAGATGAAGTGGCCCGTTTGCGCCTGTTCGCGCCCGTTCGCGCCGGTGACGCAGGGTGAATTGCGTGGCATGATCGGACATGGCGAGGCGGCACGGGAGTGACGATCATGTTCCGGGATCGGCAGGATGCGGCAGAGCGGCTTGCGCGGGCGGTGGTGGAGGAAGGGCCGGTCGATCCGGTGGTTCTTGCGCTTCCACGGGGAGGCGTGCCTCTGGGGGCGGTCGTGGCGGATGCGCTTGGGGCCCCTCTCGACCTGGTGCTGGTGCGCAAGATCGGAATGCCGGGGCATTCGGAGCTTGCCGCGGGGGCGATCGTCGATGGGCAGGAGCCGGTGTCGATATGGAACGAGGAGATCCTGCGCGCTTCGGGGTTGGCGCCCGAGGATTTTTCCGACCAGATCCGCCGGAAGCGGGCCGAAATCGAAGCCCGGCGGGCGCGATACATGGCCGGAAGGGCGCCCGAACCGGTGAAGGGGCGGACGGCGATCATCGTCGATGACGGGATCGCCACCGGGGCCACGATGCGGGTTGCCATCAAGGCGACAAGGTTGCGCGAGCCGGCGCAGCTGTGGGTGGCGGTTCCCGTGGCGCCCGAGGATACCATCCGCGAATTGCGCTCGCAGGTGGATCGGGTGATCTGCCTGGCCATGCCCGAGCCCTTCTGGGCGGTGGGTGCCCATTACCGCAGTTTCCCTCAGGTTCCCGATGAAGAGGTGATCGCGCTCATGCAGGGGCGGGCATGACGGTTCCCGGTGGCGTGGTAGTCAATGGATTCGTTTGGTTGCTCTGGATGTGGTAGGCTTCTGCCCAAAGCGGTCAATATCTTGTAGCCGGAACCGTTGGCCGCTTGGATCGTGAGCGTGATTGGGAGGGTGCAATGCTCAGGGAATTCAAGGAATTCATTGCCCGCGGCAATGTCATGGACATGGCGGTCGGCATCATCATCGGCGCGGCTTTTACTGCAATCGTTAAGTCGCTGGTGGGCGATCTGATCAATCCGCTTGTCGGGGCGGCGGTCGGGGGGCTCGACTTTTCCAACCTGTTCGTGGTGCTGGGTGGTGGCGGGTCCTATGCCTCGCTGGCCGAGGCGCGCGAGGCCGGGGCCGCCGTGTTCGCCTATGGCGCATTCATCTCGGCGGTCATCGACTTCCTTCTCATCGCCTTCGTGGTGTTTCTGATGGTGCGCTATGTGAACAAGGTCAGGAACGCGATTGCCAGCGAAGAAGAGGAGGAAGCGCCAGCGCCCGATCCGGGGCCGACCGAGAAGGATATCCTGATCGAGATCCGCGATGCGCTGAAGAAGGGGTGATTGCCGGGCATCGGGCGGCCCATGGCCGCGCCGCCCGAACGGCGCGGCCGGAAGTTGCGGACGGGTTCGTCAGCCCTTTACCACCAGTTGCGGAGAAACCACGTCGATGCCCAGCGCCTTGCCCACGGCGTAGATCGTCAGCTTCCCCGCGTGCACGTTCAGGCCGTTCAAGAGGTTCGGGTCGTCGGCACAGGCCTGTTTCCAGCCCTTGTCGGCAAGAGCCAGCATGTAGGGCATGGTGGCGTTGCCCAGGGCGATGGTCGAGGTGCGGGCGACCGCGCCGGGCATGTTGGCGACGCAGTAATGCATGATCCCGTCCACCTCGTAGATCGGATCCTGATGCGTGGTGGGGCGCGAGGTTTCGAAGCATCCCCCTTGGTCGATGGCCACATCGACGATGGCAGCGCCCGGTTTCATGGTGGAAAGCTGCGCGCGCGTGACGAGCTTGGGCGCAGCGGCGCCGGGGATCAGCACCGCGCCGACCACCATGTCGGCGGTGGTGATCAGGTCGGCGGTCGCGCCGGCGCTGGAATAGGCGGTCTTGAACAGCCCGCCGAAGACGTCGTCGAGATAGCGCAGGCGTTCCAGAGACTTGTCCAGAACGGTGACGTCGGCCCCCATGCCGGCGGCGACCCGGGCGGCATGCGTCCCCACATGCCCGCCGCCGATCACCAGCACCCTTGCCGGGGCGACACCGGGGACGCCCCCCATCAGGACGCCGCGGCCGCCATTGGCCTTCTGCAGGGTCCAGGCGCCGACCTGGGGGGCGAGCTTGCCCGCCACCTCCGACATCGGCGCCAGCAGCGGCAGCCCGCCCCGGTCGTCGGTCACGGTTTCATAGGCGATGGCGGTGACGCCGCTGGCCAGCAGGTCGCGGGTCTGCTCGGGGTCGGGGGCGAGGTGCAGATAGGTGAACAGGACCTGGCCTTCGCGCAGCATCCTGCGCTCGACCGGCTGGGGTTCCTTGACCTTCACGATCATGTCGGCGGTGGCGAAGATTTCCTCGGCCGAATCGAGAATGCGGGCGCCCGCCGCCACGTAGCTGGCGTCGTCGAAGCCCGACCCCGCCCCGGCACCCTTTTCGATGACGACTTCGTGTCCGTGCCTGACCGCTTCGTGCACCGCGTTGGGTGTCATGCCGACGCGGAATTCCTGCGGCTTGATCTCTTTCGGGCAGCCGATTCGCATGGGCCGGGATCTCCTTCATTCGTGTCCTGCCCCGATCTTAGGCGGTTTCATCCGCAATTTCCGTGATAATATCGGTCGGATCAGAAGGTAAAATTCGAACGATCTTCGAAAGATGATCGGAAATACGGGAAGGTATGGCGGAAATGACTTTGGATGCGACGGACAGGAAGATTCTGGCGGCGCTGCAGGTTCGCGGAAGGATGTCGAATGCGGAACTGTCGGAGAAGGTGAACCTTTCACCCTCGGCCTGCCATCGGCGGGTGCAGAGGCTTGAGGCCGAAGGCTACATCAAGGATTACGTGGCGTTGCTGGATGCCCGCAAGATGGGGGTGCCGACAACGGTTTTCGTCGAGATCACCCTTCAGGGACAGGCGGACGAGTTGCTCGACGCCTTCGAGAAGGCCGTTGCCCGCATCCCCGATGTGCTGGAGTGCCACCTGATGGCCGGCACTGCGGACTACATCCTCAAGGTCGTGGCCGAGAACACCGAGGATTTCGCCCGAATCCACCGGCAGTATCTTGCCCGATTGCCAGGCGTGGCACAAATGCAGTCAAGCTTTGCCCTGCGGACGGTGTTCAAGACGACTGCGCTTCCTATCTAGGATGACAAGCCTGCCGCCATCGCGTTCCGGCGCGGGGGGCGGCAACGTGACGGGCAGGAAAGGAGAAGGCCGTGACCGACGAGGAATTCGAGCGGAACAAGAAAAAGGATGATGGCGACAACCACGTCATGGAGTGGCTCGAGGCCGAGCTTCAGGACACTTTCGACGAGGATATCGAGGTCGAGTTTTCCGAGCCGATGCTCTCGCTCGAGCTGCGCAAGGTCTACAAGGCGCATCACCCCGACGCGCTGGACCGGCGCACCTATTTCCGCAACCTGCTGCGCCTTCAGGCCGAGCTCATCAAGGTGCAGGACTGGGTGCAGCATACCGGCGCCAAGGTCTGCATCCTGTTCGAGGGCCGCGATGCGGCCGGCAAGGGGGGGGTCATCAAGCGCATCACCCAGCGGCTGAACCCGCGAGTGGCCCGCGTGGTGGCGCTTCCTGCCCCGAACCGGCGCGAGCAGAGCCAGTGGTATTTCCAGCGCTACGTGCCGCATCTGCCGGCAGGGGGCGAGATCGTGCTGTTCGACCGATCGTGGTACAATCGCGCCGGGGTCGAGCGGGTGATGGGCTTTGCCACCGAGGAACAGGTGGAGCAGTTCTTCCAGGACGTGCCGGAATTCGAACGCATGCTGGTGCGCTCGGGCATCATCCTGCTGAAATACTGGTTTTCGATCACCGACGAGGAACAGCAGCTGCGCTTTCTCATGCGCATCCACGACCCGATGAAGCAGTGGAAGCTGTCGCCGATGGACCTGGAAGCCCGCGTGCGCTGGGAAGAATACACCAAGGCCAAGGAAGAGATGTTCGAACGCACCAACATCCCCGAGGCGCCCTGGTACATTGTCGAAGGGAACGACAAGAAGCGCGAGCGGCTGAACTGCATCGAACACATCCTGTCGAAGATCCCCTATTACGAGATCCCCAGCGAAAAGGTCACGTTGCCCGAGCGCAAGCACGACCCGAAATATGAACGCCAGGTCCTGCCGGACGAACTCTACGTGCCCAAGATCTACTGACGGCGCCCCGCGCGCGGCGGTTCAGGCCGCGCGCAGCAGATCGCGTGATTTCAGCTCGTCCAGGGTTTCGTCCAGGGCCACGCGCGCGCGGTCGATGAGAATGTCGATCTCGTCGGGGGTGATGACCAGCGGCGGCGCAATGATCATGCGGTCGCCCACATGGCGCATCACCAGGTTGTTGGCGAAACAGCGTTCCCGGCAGACAAGCCCCACCGTGCCCGGTTCGCTGACAAAGGCCGCGCGGCGCTTCTTGTCGGGGGTCAGGGCGATCGAGGCCATCATGCCGACGATCTTCGCTTCGCCCACCAGCGGGTGATCGGTCAGCGCCTCCCATCTCTCTTTCAGATGCGGCGCAGCGATGTCGCGGACATGGCCGATCACGTCTTCCTCTTCCATGATCTCGAGGTTCTTCAGGGCAACGGCGGCGGCCACCGGATGACCGTGATAGGTATAGCCGTGGTTGAATTCGGTCCGCCCGATCACCTCGGCCACCTCGTCGGAGACGATCGAGGCACCGATCGGCTGATAGCCCGAACTCAGCCCCTTGGCGACGGTCATGATGTCGGGGCGCAGGTTCAGGGTCTGGGTTCCGAACCAGTTTCCGGTGCGCCCGAAGCCGCAGATCACCTCGTCGGCGATCAGCAGGATTTCGTGTTCGTCGCAAATGCGCTGGATCTCGGGCCAGTAGCCGTCGGGGGCGACGATCACCCCGCCCGCGCCCTGCACCGGTTCGGCGATGAAGGCGGCGATGTTGTCTTCGCCCAGCTCCTCGATGGCCCTTTCCAGTTGCCGGGCACGTTCCAGGCCGAATTCCTCGGGCGTGAGGTCGCCGCCCTCGGACCACCAGTCAGGTTGGTCGATATGGTGAATGTCGGGGATCGGCAGCCCCCCCTGGGCGTGCATGCCCGCCATGCCGCCAAGGCTGGCCGCGCCGACGGTGGACCCGTGATAGGCATTGCGACGGCTGATGATGATCCGCTTCGACGGCTTGCCCTTTTCCGCCCAGTAGGTCCGCACCAGGCGGATATTGGTATCGTTCGCCTCGGACCCGCCGGAGGCGAAGAAGACGTGGTTCAGATCGCCCGGCGCCAGTTCGGCCAGCTTCTCCGCCAGCGCGATGGCCGGCACATGCGTGGTCTGGAAGAAGGTGTTGTAGTAGGGCAGTTCGCGCATCTGGCGGGCGGCCACCTCGGCCAGCTCGTCCCGGCCGTAGCCGATATTGACGCACCACAACCCGGCCATGCCGTCGAGGATCCAGTTGCCGTCGCTGTCGGTCAGAAAGACGCCCCTTGCCCCGGTGATGACGCGCGCGCCCCTGGCCGCAAGGTCGCCATTGGCCGTGAACGGGTGCATGTGATGTGCCGCATCCAGCGCCTGCAACTCGGCCGTGGGCATGTGGTTGGTGATGGCGGTCATGGGACGTCTCCTGCGAATCCGGATGCCTCGCAGAATATGATCAAATTATCGGGTGTCAATTGAAACAGGATCAGCCGCCCGATGCGGAGAGGGTGCCGGCGACCATTTCCATGCCCTGCTCCACGTCCCGTTTCATGGCCTCGGCCGCGCCTTCGACATCGCCGTTTCGCAGCGCGGCCAGCAGATCCTTGTGACGGTCGGGCAGGTTCTGGGTCCCGAAGCGGCCGCAGACCACCCGCAGAGACGGCCCGAAGCGCAGCCACAGCCGGTCGGCAATCTCGGACATGATCGGAGCGGCGGCCTCGGCATAGATGGCAGCGTGGAACTCGTAGTTCCGGGCAAGGTATCCGGGGACGTCGCCGGTCTCGATCGCCTTGTCCAGCAGGGCGTCGATCGCTTCAAGCCGGGTGACGGCGTGCCTGTCCATGCGTCGCGCCGCCCGCCGGGTGAGTTCGGATTCGATTGATATCCTGACATAATTCAGCTGCTCGATATCCGCCGGAGCGAGGACCGGAACGCTGACCCGGCGATTGCCCTGAAATACCAGCGCCCCGTCGGAAATCAGCCGCCGGATGGCTTCGCGCACGGGGGTCATCCCGGCGCCGAGCGATTCGGTCAGGCCCTGGATCGTGACCGGCTGCCCCGGCGCCATTTCCCCGAACAGGATCTGCGCGCGCAGCTTGCGATACACCCGCTCATGCGCAGGCAGCCCGGCCGCCGGTTTTTCGGTCTTTCGTGCTTCATTTTTGATCAAATTCAAGATTCTGTCCTGTTGCGGGCCGGAGATGACTTGTGTTGTTCTGCGACGGGTGGAAACATAGCCGTTGCCGATTGGAAAAGCAAAACTTGATCAAATCCCGAAAATCGGGAAATATTCCATTGGCCATCAGGGAGACACTCATGACGATAAAATCACTTGCGCTGACCGCGGTTCTGACCTTGGGCGCCACTGCCGCCCTTGCCGAAGAGGTCCGGGTCTACAACTGGTCGGACTATATCGACGAAGAGCTGCTGACCAAGTTCGAGGAAGAAACCGGCATCAAGCTCATCTACGACGTGTTCGACAGCAACGAGGTACTGGAAACCAAGATGCTGGCCGGGGGGTCGGGCTATGACGTGGTGGTGCCCTCGGGCACCTTCCTGCAGCGCCAGATCCAGGCCGGCGCGTTCCAGAAGCTGGACAAGTCCAAGCTGCCCAATCTCAAGAACATGTGGGACGTGATCATGGAGCGCACGGCGCAATATGATCCGGGCAACGAATATTCGATCAACTACATGTGGGGTACCACCGGCATCGGCGTGAACGTGAACAAGGTGCGCGAGGTGCTGGGCGAGGATGCTCCGATCGACAGCCTGGCGCTGATCTTCGACCCGGCCAACATGGAGAAGCTGGCCTCGTGCGGCGTGCACTTCCTTGACGCGCCGACAGAGATGATCCCGGCCGCGCTCAAGTATCTGGGCGAGGATCCCGACAGCCAGGACCCGAAGGTGATCGCCAAGACCGAGGCGGTGCTGTCCGCGGTGCGCCCCTATGTGCTGAAATTCCACAACAGCGAATACATCAACGCGCTGGCCAATGGCGACATCTGCGTGGCCTTCGGCTGGTCGGGCGACATCCTTCAGGCCCGCGACCGCGCCGACGAGGCGGAAAACGGGGTGGAGATCGCCTATAACGCCCCCAGGGAAGGGGCCTTGATGTGGTTCGACCAGATGGCGATTCCGGTGGATGCGCCGAACCCGGACGGGGCGCACAAGTTCCTCAACTTCATCATGGACGCGAAGAACATGGCGCAGGCGACAAACTATGTCTACTACGCCAACGGCAACCTGGCGAGCCAGCAATACGTCCTGCCGGAAATCCTTGAAGATCCGGCCATCTACCCGGACGAGGACACGTTGAAGAACCTCTACACGACCACCCCCTACCCGCCGAAGGTGCAAAGGGTGGTCACCCGGCTGTGGACCAAGATCAAGTCGGGCACCTGACGGCCTGTCGCCGGCCGGGCTGTGCCCCGGCCGGCAACTGGGGCCTGTCCCAACCATCCCATCGTCATTTTCCCGCTGCCCCGGGGGTTCGCCTTGCAGACGTCCAGTTTTGAGCCCTGGAACGACCCGGACGCCCGTCCGCTGATCCGGTTCCGCAACGTGACCAAGCGGTTCGGCTCCTTCACCGCCATCGACAACCTGTCGCTGGACATCTACGAACGCGAGTTCTTCGCCCTTCTGGGGCCGTCGGGCTGCGGCAAGACCACCATGATGCGGATGCTGGCCGGGTTCGAGGACCCGACCGAGGGCAGGATCGAGCTGGCCGGGCAGGACATTGCCGGGATCCCGCCGAACAGGCGGGCGGTCAACATGATGTTCCAGTCCTACGCGCTGTTTCCGCATCTCAGCGTATGGGACAACATAGCTTTCGGCCTGCGCCGCGACCGCAAGCCGAAAGAAGAAGTCGCCGCCCGGGTCGAGGAAATGCTGCGCCTGACCCGGCTGGAAAATTTCGCCCATCGCAAGCCGCACCAGATCTCGGGCGGGCAGAGGCAGCGCGTGGCGCTGGCCCGCAGCCTGGCCAAGGCGCCGAAGCTTCTTCTGCTGGACGAACCGATGGGGGCGCTGGATGCCAAGCTGCGCCAGCAGACCCAGTTCGAGTTGATGGACATCCAGGAAAAGACCGGCACCACCTTCGTGATCGTGACCCACGACCAGGAGGAGGCGATGACAGTGGCCAGCCGCATCGCGGTGATGGACGAAGGCCGCCTGATCCAGGTGGCCACGCCCGACCGGATCTACGAGGAACCCGAAAGCGTCTACGTGGCCGACTTCATCGGCGAGGTAAACCTGTTCGAGGGCCGGGTCACGCCCGAGGGCGAGGGCCGCTTTCGCGTGGACTGGGCCGAGGGGCAGCCGCCCCTGGTTGCCGCATCTGCGCGCAGCTTCGCGCCGGGGCAGGCCTGTTTCCTGGCCATCCGGCCGGAAAAGGTGGCCATCAGCGCCGAACGCCCGGCCGATGCCGACAACGCGGTACAGGGGCGCATTCACGATATCGCCTATCTGGGCAACCTGTCCATCTACCATGTGCAGCTGCCCTCCGGCCAGATCGTCAAGGCGCAGACATCGAACACGCGCCGGATCGCCCGGCGCAGCTTTACCTGGGAAGACACGGTCTGGCTGTCCTGGACGGCCACGGCCGGTGTCCTGCTGGCGGACTGATGCGGCGCGTGATCCTGATCGCGGTGCCCTATCTGTGGCTTCTGGCGCTGTTCCTGGTGCCATTCGTCATCGTGCTGAAGATCTCCCTGTCCGATGCCGCGATCTCGATTCCGCCCTATACCCCGACGCTGGATCTTTCCGCCGGCTGGCAGGGGATCCGCGATTTCCTTGCCGCCCTCGATTTCGAGAATTTCGTCTGGCTCACCCAGGACGATCTTTACTGGAAGGCCTATCTCAGCAGCCTTTGGATCGCGCTGGCCTCGACGGCGATGACGCTGCTGGCCGGATACCCGATCGCCTATGGCATGGCCCGCGCCCCCGAGGAATGGCGGCCGACCCTGATGATGCTGGTCATCCTGCCATTCTGGACCAGCTTCCTCATCCGCGTCTATTCATGGATGGGGATTCTCAGCCAGGAAGGGGTCCTCAATCAGTTCCTGCTGTGGCTTGGCGTGATCGACCGCCCGCTGATGATCCTCAATACCAATACGGCGGTCTATATCGGCATCGTCTATACCTATCTGCCCTTCATGATCCTGCCGATCTATGCCGCGCTTGACCGGATGGACAATTCCCTGATCGAGGCGGCCGAGGATCTGGGCTGCTCGCGGCTCACGGCGTTCTGGCTGGTCACCGTGCCGCTGTCGAAGAACGGAATCATCGCCGGCTGCTTCCTCGTCTTCATCCCGGCGCTGGGCGAATTCGTGATCCCTTCGCTTCTGGGCGGGTCGCGCACGCTGATGATCGGCAAGGTGCTGTGGGAGGAGTTCTTCAGCAATCGCGACTGGCCGGTGGCCAGCGCCGTGGCGGTGGTGCTGCTGCTGATCCTGGTGGTGCCTATCGTCCTGTTCCAGCGCAACCAGGAAAGACAGCAGGAGGCCGAGAAATGAATCGCCTCAGCTGGTTCAACACGGTGTCGCTGACGCTGGGATTTGCCTTCCTCTACATCCCCATGATCATCCTGGTCGTCTACAGCTTCAACGCCAGCAAGCTGGTCACGGTCTGGGCCGGTTTTTCCACCAGGTGGTATGGAGAGCTGCTGCGCGACAGGGCGTTCCTGAACGCCGCCTGGGTGACGCTGAAGGTGGCGGTGGCCTCTTCGACGCTGGCCACGGTTCTGGGCACGATGGCAGCCTATGTGATGGTGCGCGGCGGGCGGTTCCGGGGGCGGACACTGTTTTCCGGCATGATCTACGCGCCGCTGGTCATGCCCGAGGTCATCACCGGCCTGTCGCTGCTGCTGCTGTTCATCGGGATCGGGCTGGACCGGGGGGTTCTGACCATCGTCCTGGCGCATACGACCTTTTCCATGTGCTATGTCTCGGTGGTGGTGTCCTCGCGGCTGGCCACCTTCGACCTTTCTCTGGAAGAAGCGGCGCTGGATCTGGGCTGCTCCCGGGCCGAGGCCTTCCGGCTGGTGACCCTGCCGATCATCGCGCCGGCGGTCATCTCCGGCTGGCTGCTGGCCTTTACCCTCTCGCTGGACGACCTGGTGATTGCGTCCTTTACCTCCGGCCCCTCGGCGACCACGCTGCCGATCAAGATATTCTCGGCGGTGCGGCTGGGGGTCAGCCCGGAGATCAACGCCCTTTCCACAATCATGATCGCGATTGTCACGGTGGGGGTGATCGCCGCCTCGCTGATCTCCAAGCGCAACCTCGTGCGGCAGCGCCGGGATGAGCTGGCGGCGGTGCGGGGGTGATGCGGCACATCTTTTCCGATTACGCCTATGGGCCCGGTCCGCTGCAGGGATGCTGGTGGGCCGAAACCGTCGCCACGCCGGACTGGCCGTCTGCACGGGGCGAGATCGCCGCTGATGTCGCCATTGTCGGTGGCGGCTATACCGGCATGTCGGCGGCGCTGCACCTGGCCGAAGCCGGAGCCTCGGTCGCGCTGTTCGAGGCCCGCTCTCCGGGCTGGGGGGCGTCGGGGCGCAATGGCGGGTTCTGCTGCGTTGGCGGCGGGAAGGTTTCGGAATCGGAGTTGCGCAGCCGCTTCGGCGCGGCGCAGGCCGAGGCCTATTTCGAAACCGAAAGGGCGGCGGTCGAACTGGTCGCCGGCCTGTTGCGCCGCTACTGGATCGATGCCGACACCCATTCGCGGGGGGAAACCCAGCTGGCCCACAACGCCCGCGCCATGACCCGGCTGCGCCGGCTGGCGGATCGGGGCGAGGGCATGTTGACCGAGCGCGAAGATCTGCCGGCCCAGGGGTTGGCCGGCCCGTTTTTCGGGGCGCTGACCAACCCGGTGGGTTTTGCGCTCAACCCGCGGAAATACCTGTTCGGGCTGGCGCGGGCTGCGCAATCGGCCGGGGCGCGGCTTTACCGCGACAGCCCCGTATCGGAGATCGAACGGGGGGCATCCGGGTTTCGGCTGCGGGCCGGTGCGGCAAGCCTGCGGGCCCAGGCCGTCATCATCGCCACCAACGGCTATTCGAGCGAAGATGTCCCCCCCTGGCTGGCCGGGCGCTACATGCCGGCCCAGTCCACGGTTCTGGTCACGCGCCCGCTGAGCGAGGACGAGTTGGCCGCCCAGGGGTGGACCAGTGCGCAGATGGCATTCGATACGCGCGAATTGCTGCATTATTTCCGGCTGATGCCGGATCGGCGTTTCCTGTTCGGGCGGCGCGGGGGGCTGATGGCCTCGCCCCGGGCCGAGGCCGCGGCCCGCAGGGCGACGCGCCGGGATTTCGAGCGCATGTTCCCCGCCTGGGCGCATGTTCCGGCCACGCACAACTGGTCGGGGATGGTCTGTCTGGCCCGCAACCGGGTTCCCTATGTGGGGCCGGTTCCCGGCATGCCGGGCATGTTCGCGGGACTTGCCTATCACGGCAACGGTGTCGCCATGGGAAGCCATGTGGGGCGGCTGCTGGCGGATCTGGCCCGGGGCCGCCGCCCGGAGCACCCCGTTCCGGCCCCCATGGGCGACGCGATGCGGCGGTTCCCGCTGGGGCGAGCGCGGCGCGCGCTCATGTGGCCGCTCTACGGGCTTCTGGGGTTGCGCGACCTGTTGTAACCGCGCGGCAGAGTTGACAGCCGCGACGCGATCACGCAAGGCAGGCATGTTTCAGCCATGGCAAGGGGCAGGTCGAGATGAAGATTGCGATGATCGGGACGGGGTATGTCGGCCTGGTGTCGGGGGTCTGTTTTTCCGATTTCGGGCACGAGGTTGTCTGCGTGGACAAGAACCCCGACAAGATCGGCCTGTTGAACGAGGGAGTCGTTCCAATCTACGAACCCGGGCTCGACCGCCTCATGGAAACCAATGTCGCGGCCGGGCGGCTTTCCTTCACGACCGATCTTGCGGCGGCTGTGGCCGGGGCGGATGCGGTGTTCATCGCGGTGGGCACGCCGACCCGGCGCGGAGACGGGCATGCGGACCTTTCCTATGTCCTGTCCGCGGCCGAAGAGATCGCCGGGGCGCTGACCGGCTATGCGGTGGTGGTGACCAAATCGACGGTGCCGGTGGGCACCAACCGGAAGTTGAAGGAGGTGATCGCGCGGGCCAACCCGCAGGCCGAATTCGATGTCGCCTCGAACCCCGAGTTTCTGCGCGAAGGCGCCGCCATCGACGACTTCATGCGCCCCGACCGCGTGGTCGTCGGGGTCGAGAGCGACCGGGCCGCGGCGGTGATGGCGGCGATCTACCGCCCGCTTTACCTGCGCGAATTTCCGATCATCACCACCGATCTGGAAAGCGCCGAGATGATCAAGTACGCGGCCAACGCCTTTCTCGCCACCAAGATCACCTTCATCAACGAAATTGCTGCCCTGTGCGAACGGGTGGGCGCCGACGTGAAACAGGTTGCCAAGGGCATGGGGCTGGACGGCCGGATCGGCAACAAGTTCCTGCATGCAGGGCCCGGCTATGGCGGGTCGTGTTTTCCCAAGGACACAACCGCCCTGGCCCGGATCGGCCAGGATCACGCGGTGCCCATGCAGATCGTCGAGACCGTTATCAAGGTCAATGACGAGATCCGGCGCCGGATGGTGGACAAGATCGTCGATCTTCTGGGCGGACGCGTGGCCGGCAAGGTGATCGCGGTGCTTGGCGTGACATTCAAGCCCAACACCGACGACATGCGCGAAGCGCCCTCACTGACCATTGTTCCGGCGCTGATCGGCGCAGGCGCCCGGGTGCGGGTGGTTGATCCGCAGGGGCGGCGCGAGGGCGAGACGCTCCTGCCCGGCGTTGAGTGGGTCGAAGATGCCTATATCGCGGCCGAGAGAGCGGATGCGCTGGTGCTGTTGACGGAATGGAACGAATTCCGGGCGCTGGATCTGCAACGACTTGCCGGGGTCATGGCCAATCCGGCGATGGCGGATCTGCGCAATGTCTACTCCGCCGACGAGGTCATCGGCGCGGGGTTCACCGATTACGTTTCGGTCGGCCGGGACTCGCGATCCGTCGGCGCCTGAGCGGTCAGGGTCTTCCGCTCCAGCTCGAATGCCCGGGCATATTCGGACCTGCCCCGAGCGGCCTGCCACAGGCAATAGGCGGCCATGCGCCAGTGAAACCAGGGCTCCAGTGCGAGAAACCGCGCCACCGTTGCGCGGTCAGGATAGGCGCGCAGAAACGCCTGTCTTTCCTCGGTCGAAAGAGGTGAACCGCGATAGAGGAATTGCATCGCCGGCGACAGGAAAATGGCGAGATCTTCGGCCGGATCGCCCAGCAGGGGGCACTGCCAGTCGATAAGAACGATCCGGCGGTTCGAGACCACAATGTTCCCGGGCACCGGATCGCCGTGGACGAGGCGGAGTATCGGAGCGGGATCGACATGCGCCACCGGCCCGAGCCCCTGCAACCGCCGCCGTGACGAGGGCGTGCAACGGCTGAGGATCTCCTCGGCCTGCCGGGAAAGCTCGCGGCTGCCCCCGGCGTGAACGGGCAGGCCGGTGGGTGGGGGCAGTTCGTGAACCCGCTGCAACAGTTGCGCGACCCGCGCACTGCCTCGGCGCCAGGTTCGGCCCTCTTCATGGCGGTAGATCAGCCAGGCGAGCCCCCCGGAGGTGCCGGTCGCCACGGGCCGTGGCGCCAGCCCGGTACCGTCAAGCCATTTCAGGCACAGGCTTTCGCTTGCAGGGTCGTTCCGAAACAATGGGTTGTTTGCCCCGGTGTCATAGGTTTTCAGGACCAGCTCTGCGCCTTTCGTGGATTGAAATGCCCGGACATCGTTGGTTCGCCCGCCGCCCAGAGGCCTGAAACCGGTATCGGCCGCCGCGATCCCCGTCTTGACGAGATCAGCGATCAAACAATGCGGCGGAGGGTGCGGAAGCGCTTGCAGAACTGGTCTCCGTCAGTGTTTCCGGGCCGGAGCCCTGCCTAGCCACGCCGGCGGAGTCGTGCAAGGGGGCCTTGCCGGTCGGTTGGCGCACGGCGATCACGGAAGCGGCCGGGATCGATCGTCCGTCGTCCAGTTGCAGAATGACGGCCCCGTCTTCCAGCCGCGCCTCTCGCACCCGGGCTGCGTTTTCGGCCGGGCGCAGGCCCAGGGAGCGATCCTTCGCAAAATATTCGACCGAAAAGTCGTAGGTGCCGGGTGGATATGTCGTCCCGTCCGGTCGTTGGCCTGTCCACGAGAAGTTCCGAACCGAGGGCGGAAGATCCTCCCGGCCGATTTCATTTCCGGACGAATCGAGAATGACGAGACTCGCCCGATCGGCGCCGGCAGCGGGTGCGACGGAGAGCGGGATCGCCGTTCCGGAAAACGGCGTGCCGGTCGTTGTCCGGATTTCGAGCCCGACCCAGCCGGCGAGACCGGCTCGATTGAGATCGCTCGTCGGGCTTGCCAGGGCCGTCAGGGCATCGTTGGCCTTCACCTGTTGCTCCACCATTGCGAACTGGGCCAGTTGCGCGGCGTATTCGCTCGAATTGACGGGTTCGAGAGGATCCTGGTTCCGGGCCTGGGCCGTGAGCATCCTGAGAAAGGTCTGAAAGTCGGAAGTGAGGCCCGTGCGAGACGACTCGCCGGTTCCCGGTTGCGTGCCGTCGGGCCCGAGCGTCGCGGACAGGGGGGGAGAAGCTGAAAGTTCCATATTTGTCAGATCCTCAGATCCAGTCGGGTTTCATCGAGAAGGCGGATCACCTCGGTCGGTCCCGAGGCTTCTTCGGCGCCGTGCTTCGCATCCGGTTGCCGGTTCGCGACATGCGCGCCGCCGCCGGTCGCGCCATCGCCATGATCGGCAAATTCGATATCGACGCTGTCGTAGCCCAGGGAATGCAGGTTGGTCGCCAGTTGATCCGCATGGCGGCGCATCAGGTCCTGTGCGACCGGGCGATCTGCGGAAATCCACACGGAAATGCCGGCGTCATCCACCCGCAAGGACATCCGGACGTGCCCCAACTCTTCCGGCTGAAGTGAGATATCGAAGTTCCTGTCGGTCTTCTTGTGAATCAGGATTGCCATCTCTCGGGTCATGTCCGGGCGAAAGGAGGGATGGAGAACCGGCCGCGTTGCCGGAGAGAACCCCGCAAATGCCGGATCCCGTTGCGCTGGGGGCAGAGAGGCAGCATCGACGCGGTCATATGGCCGTTCGCGCTCAGGAGTGTCCGGCAAAGACGGGAAAGCCGGCCGTTCCCGATCGGACAGAGCGATCGCGGCTGGCGGGCCCTGCGATACGCCATTCACCCCGGAAGCGGAAGCTTCGAAATTCCGAGACGTGTTTCGTGCCTCTGCCGCAGTTGAATCCCCTTTCGGGGCAGAGGGGATGGCGTTGGACTCGTTCGATCCCGAGTTCCAGTTCGGAAGGAATGCCGCTTCGCGCCCGATACCCCCCTTTGATTCGCGAATATCCTTGGGCGCGGCCTGAGCCAAATCCGGTTGTCGGCCCCTTGTATCGGGTTCGTGCGCGCCCTTTCCGAAGAATGACCGGTCATCTTCGATCCCCAACTCGTGGATAGGCGTTGCGCCCGGTGCCAAGGCGCTGCTCTTCCCCGTCCCACCGGGGGATTCCGGCGTTGTCGTACCCCTGCCAACGGATGCGCCGGGCATCGCTCCCTCGATCGTCAGACCGATCTGTTCGTCGGGAAATGCAAGCAGGCGCGATTGATCGGGTTGCGCATCATCCCCATTCACCGTTTCGACACGGAAAGAGGAGGGGGAGATATCAGCGACCTGCGATGGAAGGACGCGAGTCGACCGCGAGGTCTTGTCCTGCCCGGCCTGACCGTCTGGAGACCGGGATTCCTTTCGCGTCAGGATGCCGGTCTCCATCTCGACGGAAAGGGGCGAAACCGTCCCGATGTCTTCGGTCGTGTCATCATAGCTATCCCTTTCCCTATCCGTCGGAACCGAAACCGCGACTTCGCGATTCGGCTTCTCCGGTTCGTCTGTGGTGGACCTGCCGAGCGCTCCCTCTCCCCCGGCCGTGACATCCGTTTTGCCGTCGAGCGCATCGAAAATGCGGGTGAATGCCTGCACCGTCATTTCCCCGCTGGCGGACGATTCCACACGCGCTGCACCCGGAGTCGCGAGTATCCCGATTGCATCGCCCGTTCGCGCATTCAGTTGAATTGTCGTCACAGCCATGACCGATTCGCCGTTTGTTCAGGGGCAGAAATCGCAGGATTCGGTTTCGGATTTTTTAACTCGAGTCGGCAAGGATGCAGGCGGTCGAAATTGTTCGAGGGAGATTTTCATGACAGTTCAAGCTGTCGGAACGGGCACAGCTCCATCGGTTGATAGGGGAACAAGGGACGCGCTCGCCAAGGCCTCGCGCGACCTGGAGGCGGTCTTTCTTGCCGAAATGCTGTCCCTGGCGGGTCTCGGAAAGAGTTCGGAAAGGATGGGAGGCGGGATCGGCGAAGAGCAGTTTGGTTCGCTTCTCGTGCAGGCTCAGGCCCGGGAAATCGTGAATGCCGGCGGCATCGGGCTGGCGGATGTCCTGTTTCGGCAATTGCTGGAGCGTGAGAATGGCGGCTGATTCGAACTTCGATTTTTCCGAAATGGCGGATCTTCTCGAAGAGGAGCGGCGCACTCTGCTTTGTGGGAAGTTGAAAGATCTGCCGGACATCGCGCGGCGCAAGGAGGAATTGGCGGCGCGGCTCGAGGCCGCCTTTCCTCGTGATGATGACGGGCTGAGGGAAATCCGGGAAAACATGGCGCGAAACCAGAGGCTTCTGGCCT
This sequence comes from Paracoccaceae bacterium, assembly GCA_027000645.1. GTDB lineage: Bacteria > Pseudomonadota > Alphaproteobacteria > Rhodobacterales > Rhodobacteraceae > Jhaorihella. The sequence continues at coordinate 17,222 of JALTNO010000348.1, forward strand.
GCGCGATGGAGGGGATCCGGGCCGTTTCCAACCGGCTTGAAGAGCTTCGCCGGGTCTGTAACGGCCTGGCGACCTACGGCAGGGATGGCAAACGGGAGAACGCCGCAACAATTTCACGTCCGAAGTTGGAAAAACGGGCATGAGCGAAAATCGATTCAATTCCTCGGGATCTGGCGAGCACGTCTTAGCCGTTCGTTAGGAGATGAAGGGCAAGAGTGTCGGGGCATCCGATCAGCGGGTGGCGCGGGGCCGGTTCGGCCATCGCATTGGTCAGAAAGACGTGTGATCCGTCCCGAGGGGGCGGGATGAGATTGGGCGGAAACGCCTGCGACTGAAGGAACAAGCAATGTCCAGCATTCTGACGAACAATGGCGCGATGGTCGCGCTGCAGACACTCCAGAGCATCAACAAGAATCTCGCAAACGTGCAAAGCGAGATTTCGACCGGCAAGCGTGTCGCGACTGCCAAGGACAACTCGGCGGTCTGGGCGATTTCGAAGGTGATGGAATCGGATGTCAAGGGCTTCAAGGCGATCGCCGACAGCCTTTCGTTGGGGCAGTCCACCGTATCCGTCGCCAGGAACGCTGCGGAAACGGTTACCGATCTGCTGACCCAGATGAAAGGCAAGATCGTTGCGGCGCAGGAAGCGAACGTGGATCGGAACAAGATCAATGCCGACGTGACGGCGCTGAAGGATCAGATCAAGTCGGTGATTGGTGCCGCTCAGTTCAATGGGCTCAATCTCGTGGATGGGTCTGTCGCTTCGGCATCCATTCTGGCGTCGCTCGATCGTGACAATGCCGGCAACGTGACGACCAGTTCGATCACGGTCACGGCCCAGGATCTGTCGACCGGCGGATATGTTGCCAACGATATCTTCAGCGGAAGTTCGACCGGCGCCTCGGTCAATGGTGACGTGGTCGCGTTCAACCTCAACAGTGGTGGTGGGAACCAGCAGATCGAGATCGCCGAAAACGGTGCGGCGTTCGTTGCCGGGGACAAGGTCAGCCTGACCGTGGCCGGCAAGACCGTGTCGTACACGGTGACCGCGGATGATGCGGCTGCGACGACCACCGGCGATATCGTTGCTGTCGCTTTGAAGAACAAGATCGACAATCTGGGTATTGCCGGTCTGACGGTCGATTACGACAGCGGGACGCCCGGTACCCTGAATTTCACGAATGCCGGTACCGTTGACCTGACCGTCAGCGGCCAGTTCACCAATGCCGGATCCGGTGGTCTGGGGGCCATGGCCAATATCGACGTCTCGACCGCAAGCGGCGCATCCTCCGCACTGGCCACCATCGAGACGCTGATCGGAACCGCGATCGATGCCGCCGCCTCGTTCGGTTCGGCCGAAGGGCGTATTTCGATCCAGGCCGAGTTCGTCTCCAACCTCACCAACTCGCTCGAGGCCGGGATCGGGTCGATGGTCGATGCCAACATGGAAGAAGCCTCGGCGCGGCTCCAGTCGCTCCAGGTACAGCAGCAGCTGGGCGTTCAGTCCCTGTCCATTGCCAACCGGTCGCCCCAGACGATCCTGGCGCTCTTCCGTTGAGCAGGACTGGACCGGAGCGGTTTTCACTCCGGTCCACTCATTTCCAACCTTGATGAGGTTTCGACGTGAAGCAAACGTCTCAACAGCAGTGGGCATATTCCGATGTCGCCGCTCCGGTTCGAACCGGCCGTGGGCTGGAGTACAATATCCTGGCTCGGATCACACGAAGCATCTCGAATGCCGAGCGAGGCGGGCATTTCCCCGAGCTCGCTGCTGCGCTGCACGACAATACGCGCCTATGGACGGTCTTTGCCGCCCAGGTCGCGGACAACGAGAACGCACTCCCCAGAGATTTGCGGGCGCGGATCTTCTACCTTGCGCGTTTCACGCATCACCATACGCCGAAGGTGTTGTCGGGAGAGGCCTCCGCCGCGCCCCTGGTGGACATCAATACCGCGATCATGCGCGGCCTTCGCGGAGAGACCGAATAGATGCCCGGGCTTGTTCTGAAGCTTGCGCCCAAAGAGCGGGTGCTGATCAACGGCGCCGTTATCGAGAATGGCGATCGCCGTTGCCGACTTTCCATCCTGACAACGGGCGCGAACATCTTGCGCCTGCGCGATGCCATTCACCCCGACGATGCCAACACGCCGGTAAAGCGGGTCTGCTATGCGGCACAGCTGGTTCTGACCGGCGACCTTGAGCCGGAGGCGGCGCGCCAGATGCTCCTGCGCCGCATCGAGGAACTCAGCCAGATCTTTACCGATGCCGACAGTCGCTCGGTACTCGCCGATGCGACCGAAGCACTGGTATCGGAAAAATACTATCGCTGCCTGAAGGCATTGCGCCGTCTGCTGTCCCGCGAGAGCAGATTGCTCGCGGTTGCACGGCAACAGAGCTGAGGCCGGGATGATCGGTGTTGCAAGAGCGTTGTCGTGGCAACTGCGGTCTCTTGTGATCCTTCTGGCAGGTCTGCGCGAAATTCTGACTCCGAACCCCGCCGTCTCGTCGCCATCGGTCCTGGCAGCCACGAGCATCCCGGTTGTCGGGCCGATCCGCGAGATCGAGATGTGCGACCGCGAAGCCGCTCGGGCGGCTCGGCTTTTCGGTATATCCCGCAAGACATTGAAAGCGATCGGACGGGTGGAAGCGGGCCTGATGCGCAACGGAGTATTTGCGCCTTGGCCGTGGACAATAAATGTGCGCGGCAAGGGGGTTCGCTTCCGCTCGAAGGAAGAGGCTGTGAAATATGCGTCCGCCTTGATCGACCGGGGGATCAGGTCCTTTGATGTTGGATGTTTCCAGTTGAACTACCGCTGGCATGGGGCGAAATTTGAGGGGTTGGAAGAAATGTTCTCGCCCCGGGCCAATGCGGAGGGGGCCGCAAGATATCTTGTTGAGCTCTTTCAGGAATACGGGACGTGGCGCGAGGCGGTCGGTGCCTATCATTCTCGCACGAGGGAATTGAGCGAAGCCTATGCGGCACGCGTAATGCGCGCCGAACAGCGTATCGAGAGCTCTTCGTCGATCCTGACCCCGGATATCCTGCCGGAATCGATTCCGGAAATCGCACCATTTTCACGAAAAACTAACCTTCCTCTTGTGAATTTGCGGGAAAGGACGGGCCCGCTGTTCTGAATGCGCCATTCGCAGTGGGCCGCCATCGAGGGAAGAAACACTGTGAACCGGTTTGCAATTCAGGCGATCATGTCACCGACCGTCGCGCTTGCCATGGCTCTCATGGCGGTCATCCTGATGATGATTCTCCCGGTTCCTGCGGTCGTTCTGGATGCAGGTCTTGCAGCGTCCTTCGCGTTGGCCATCCTCATTTTTTCGGTCACGCTGTTCATTGACAGGCCGCTGGATTTTTCTTCCTTCCCGACCGCCCTGATCGCGTCCCTCATGTTGCGGCTCGCGCTCAACGTCTCCTCGACAAAGCTGATCATTGGCCGGGGTCACACGGGAACCGACGCTGCGGGTGATGTGATCGAAGGCGTTGCGAATTTCGTAATGGGCGGAAATGCGTTTCTGGGACTGGTGGTGTTCGGCGTGCTGCTCATCGTCAATTTCATCGTGATCACGAAAGGCGCCGCCCGGATGGCCGAGGTTGGCGCGAGATTCGCACTGGACGGAATGCCAGGCCGGCAACTGGCCATTGACAGTGACCTTTCGGCCGGAGCGATTTCTCACGAAGAGGCAAAGCGGCGGCGCGAACTCGAACAGCTGGAAACCACCTTTTTCGGTTCTCTTGACGGGGCGTCGAAATTCGTCAAGGGGGACGCGATCGCCGGGGTTCTGATTACTCTGCTGAATCTGCTGGTCGGGTTGGCAATGGGCATCTTCGTTCATGGGATGCCGGTCGCGGATGCATTCCGAACCTATGCAATTCTTACGGTCGGCGATGGCCTCGTGACCCAGATCCCCGCCGTTATCATTTCTATTGCGGCGGCCCTGCTTCTGGCGCGTGGCGGGACGTCCGGACCGACGGATATAGCCCTTTTCGGCCAGCTTGGCAGGAACCCTTCGGCGCTTGCTTCGGTGGCCGTTCTTCTGGGGGTTTTCGCGCTTGTGCCCGGACTGCCCTTTTTTCCGTTCATGGCCGGAGCGCTTTTCCTCGCGGGAATCTCCTACAAGGTTCGGCAGCGCGAGGCGGAACAGGAGGCGACTGCCGAAATCGTCGACGAGGGAGACGGCGCGCCCGAAACCCCTGTTCTCGGTGACATACTGGATCTTGATGACATTCATATCGAGTTTGCCCCGGATCTCGTGTCGATGGTACTGGATGCGGGAACGGGACTCGACGCGCGCATTTCGAACATGCGGACGCATGTGGCACGCACGTTTGGGTTGGTTCTCCCGGAAATTCGGTTGACCGATCAACCCGAACTGCCAGCGGGGACCTACGTCATCCATATTCAGGGGGTCGAGCAGGCCCGGGGTGTCTTGCACGCGGATCTGGTTCTGGCTCTTGCTCCCGATATGAGAGACGCCTTGCCGGCGGGCAAGGAAGTAGAGGAACCTGTCTATGGCGCGCCGGCCCGGTGGATATCGAAGAAGGATCAGGAAGCAGCCGTTCTGACAGGCGCAACAGTGGTTACTCCTCCGGAAATCCTGGCAACACACCTGTTTGAAATCGTGAGGAAAAACCTCTCCCGTCTTCTGACGCTCAAGTCTCTGCGGCGGCTCCTTGCGGAGTTGACGAATCTCTCGGATCCGGCGCGCGCCGAAGCCAACAGAAAATTTCTTGACGAACTGATCCCGGACAAGGTCCAACTGGAAACCCTTCACGAGGTTCTTCGCCTGCTGCTTGAGGAACGGGTGTCGATCCGCAATCTTCCCGTGATCCTCGAAACCATTGCCGAGGCGCGCCAGACGACGCAGCCGGAGGTCCTGTGCGAACTGGTTCGGAAGCGCCTGAGCTTTCAACTCGTGGCAGAAGCGCGCGATGAGGATGGCCGGGTGCCGCTTCTTCAGATTTCGCCCCGCTGGGAAGAGACCTTCGAGTCCTGTCAGGTGCGGACCGAGGCCGCCTTTCCCGTTGTGGCGTTGCCGCCCGAACTTGCCGAGAAACTTTCCGACCAGATCGTGGAACACGCGGAAAGGGCCGCGCAGTCGGGGGTGACGGCCGTGGTCGCCGTGTCGTCAAGATGGAGGCGGTTTCTGCAGTCCGTGACCAGGGCAAGAAACCTTCCCAACCCGGTGATGTCCTTCGACGAGATCGGGATGGAGGCGCGACCAAGCCTGATCGCAGTGATTGCGCCATGACCGATGGGCAGGAATTGACGGCCATCCTGTTGCGCCAGGGCTACCCCGTTCTGGTGGTATTTTCTCGGGCCATGGCGATGCTGCTGATGTTTCCCGGGCTCGGCGACAGGGTTGTGCCCATGCGGTTGCGGGCATTGCTTGCCTTTTCGCTTTCCGTTTCGGCAGTTTTTCTGTTCGACATCAGCGTGGAGCCGGCAAGCCCTGCGGATGCCTTCAGGATCCCGCTGATCGAAGTCCTGTTCGGCCTCCTCACCGGGTTCGTGTTCCGCCTTGCGATTTATGCACTTGAAATTGCCGGATCGATCGCCGCCAATTCGACGGCGCTGTCGCAGCTTGCGGGCGGTAACGCGGAGGAACCTGCCCCGGCAATCGGTCAGATTCTTTCGATGGCGGGCATGTATCTTCTGGCCGCATCGGGAATCCTCGTGCGCTTTACGGAGTTCCTGCAGGCGTCTTTCGAGCTGTTTCCGGTCGGAGGAGAAATCGGCTTCGGGGTACCGGTTCAGGGCATCGTCCTTCTTGTTTCCAAGGCATTTTCTCTGGCGGTGGCGTTCGCCGCGCCATTCCTCGTGATTTCGTTGATCTACAACCTGTCACTGGGTGTGCTGAACCGCGCAATGCCGCAGATGATGGTGGCTCTGGTGGGGGCGCCGCTGATTTCGCTTCTGGCGCTCTACCTTCTTTTTCTGACGGCGCCGTATCTTCTGGCCGCCTGGCAGGGGGCGTTGAATGCGCTCTGGGGGCCGATGTGGGGGGATGGGCCGTGAGCGAGGAGGACAGTGCACAGGAAAAATCCCACCAGCCGACGGCCCGGAAGCTGGAAAAGGCACGTTCGCGTGGCGATATCGCCCGTTCGACCGACCTGCTGGCGGCAGCGTCCTATGCGGGCCTGTACCTTGCGGCGCTGGTTCTTGCATATTCGAAGGCGCCTGAAACCATAAGCGCACTCGGGTCGTTCATGGAACAAGCGAATTCGCTTTCAGCCTTTCCCGATGCGGGAAACGGCGCGGCCATTCGCGCGCGCGTTTTGTCGGCCTTGCAGGCGGTTGCCGTCTTGCTGGCGTTGCCCGGTCTTGTGGTTCTTGGCGTGCTGATCCTGCAGCGGGGTCTGACCCTGACCGGCAGCAATCTGGCGATGAAGCCGGAACGGCTTTCCCTTGCCAGGAATCTCTCCAAGAGGTTCGGACGCGCCGGAATGGTGGAGTTTGCGAAGAATGTCGTAAAAAGCGGGATCTTCGTGCTTGTCATGGTCCAGTTCGTCCGCGCGCGAGAGGACGACATCATCGCGCTTCTCGATCTGGAAGGGCGCATTGCCGCCATCGCGGCAGTGAAATTCCTGGATGGCGCCTTGCTCGCGGTACTCGCCATTTCGGTCCCGATCGCGGTGATCGATCTCGTCTGGCAACGATTTCAGTATCTTCAGCGCAACAGGATGACCCGGAAGGAGCTGGAGGAAGAGGTCAAGGAATCCGAAGGCGACCCGCATGCAAAGGGGCAACGGCGGCGAAGGGCGCAGGAAATTGCCATGAACCAGATGCTGTCCGAGGTACCCGGGGCCGATGTCGTCATCGTCAACCCGACGCATTTCGCCGTCGCCCTGAAATGGGAGCGCCGGCCGGGCACCGCGCCTGTCTGCGTGGCCAAGGGTGTGGACGAGATTGCGCTCAGCATGCGCCGCGTCGCGGAAGAGGCACGGGTTCCCGTGCATTCCGATCCGCCGACGGCGCGTTCGCTGTATTCCTCCGTCGAACTGGGGCAGGAGATCGACGAGACCTTCTATCGCCCCGTCGCGGCGGCCATTCGTTTTGCCGAGGACATGCGGGCGCGGGCCAAGCGGGGGATCTGATGAAGAAACGGGATCTGGAGCGGTTGGACAAGGTCGCAGAGGTCATCTTTCTTAAGGCATCCGCCCGGCTTGAGGTGGTGCTGGCCGAGGAAGGGAGACTGCGTCGTGAAATCGACCGTATCCGCGAACGGCAGGCGGCCGCCACGGCCGGGCGCGAGGGCCTTTCCGCGATGAGGCACCCGGAAATCCATTCCGCGTGGAACCTGTGGTGTGCGCGCGCGGTCTCGAATCTGAATGACGGGCTTGATCGTCTTCAGCCCGAGAAAGCGAAGTTGCGGGATGCGGTCAGGGAAAGTTTCGGAAGGCACATGGCCGTGCGGCATCTCGTGGATATCCACCTCGGCCGGGGTGGAAAGGGACGGCGCGCCGGCAGGGGGTGACCCTCCCGACCGCGCCGTGGGGCCTGCGGGGCAGCCCCCACGGCGCGGGGGCCGCGTGGAACGGGACGTGCCGCGACGGCACGGGGCGCCGGCTTCACGGATTCGTGCCCGGAGCGGGCGAAGTTCCGCTCCCCCGCCGGGTTCAGATCAGGAAATCCGCGACGTCCTCCAGCGCCACCACGTGGCAATAGATCATGTTGATGACCTCCAGCTCGTGACGGTGCAGGTCCTCGGTCCCGGCAGCGCAGCAATCCTCGATCACCACCACGTTGAAGCTTTCGTCGGCCAGCGACCGGACGGTGGAGCTTACGCATTGATCGGTGAAGATGCCGGCTACGATCACGTTGCGGATGCCCATGTTGTGCAGGATCAGCCGCAGATTGGTGCCGGTGAGCGCGCTGTCGGTGGTCTTGACGATCGTGATTTCATCGTCGCCGGGCGCCAGTTCCGGCACGATCTGGCTGTCTTCCCGGTCCCTGGGCAGCAGCAGGTAGTTGAAGCCGGGCTTCTTCTGGCTCAGCGAACGGTCGCGGCCGTCGCGTTTCAGACAGGCGATGCGGGCGAAGATGACCTCGACCCCGGCCCCTCTTGCCCATTCGATCAGACGCGCGGTGTTGGGAATGACGGTTTCCCGCATCCGCGTGAAAAAGGGCGCCCAGGCGGCGTTTTCGTCGGGATCGTCCTTGGGCTCCAGATAGGTGTTCTGGATGTCGATCACCAGAAGAGCCGTTTCCTCCGGCCGCAGGCGGATGTCTTCCGGCGGATCGGCATTGGCATAGTAGAAGCTGCGAAAGGCCGATTTCCAGTCGCTCATCGCCTGCGCCCCTTCACCCCGTTCAGCGTGGCGATGATCGCGTCGCGGGCGCGCTCCAGATCGGCGGTGGTGCCTGACATGAACACCCGCCCCGATGCCCCCATCATCTGCACGTCGTTGATGACCGCCGCCGGCGCGGCGCGCTCGGCCTCGTTCGCGGCGACGCAGGCGAACAGCGCCGGGGCCATCTCGAAGATCAGCAGCGACACCCCCGGCACGAGGATCGAGCCGTCGCGGGTGCGGTTGAGGATGATCGCGTGCTGGTCCGAGATGTCCTCGATGATATCGTGGAACAGGATCTCGGGCGTCAGCTGATCCGAGGATTTCGCCCCGATCCCCTTCAGGACTGCCCGCCCCGCGGCGTCGAGATCGGCGGCATCGTCGGAATGAAGTTCCAGCAGGCCGAACTGGCGCTCGGTGAAGAGCAGGCCGGGCTCCATGTCCGGGGCTTCCTTCAGCGCCAGGTCGACGATGCGGTGAATCGCCAGCGCCGGCGAGACCTCGACGATCAGGGAATGCTGCCCCTGGTAGGGCGGATAACCCCTCGCGCGGGTCGGCGAGGACAGCCATGCCGCGAATTGTGGCTGCAGATCGTGGATTGGCAGATAGACCCGAAGCTCGGTCATGGCGCTGTCCTTTGCCGGGGGTTACTTCTGCGCGATGGCGGTGAAATGTTTGCCCAGATCGCCATGCGGCCGCGGAATCACATGGACGGCGACAACCTCGCCGATCTGGTTGGCGGCCTCGGCGCCGGCCTCGGTCGCGGCCTTCACCGCGCCCACGTCGCCGCGAACCACCACCGAAACCAGTCCGCCGCCGACTTCGTTGCGGGCGACGATTTCCACGTTGGCCGCCTTCACCATGGCATCCGCGCCGGCCAGCGCCGGCACGTAGCCGCGGGTTTCGATCATTCCAAGTGCCTGACTTGCCATTTTTCCGTCTCCTGTCATTGCGGTTTCGTTTCGGGCTGGCTCACCCGGTCATGTCTCGTCTATGGATCCGATGATGAGCGCATCGATGGGCGCCTTCATCTTCGTGAAATAGGCAGCCGCGACCGATCCTTGCGTGACCAGAACGCTTTCCCCCTCGGCACAGCCCAGCGGGTCCAGCGCGACCAGCGTCGTGCCGTTTTCAAGCGTCACTTCCAGCAGGGCGCCGCCCGGCATGGTTTCGACATGTTTCGAGGACCAGACGCGTCCGGTCACCTTGCCCTGGATCATGTGTCCGACCTTTCCACTTCAATTCCCCGTCGCCGCAGCTCGTCCCGGGCAAGCGGCGTCAGACGGGCGGTTTTTCCCAATCTCACGGTGCGCGTTCCGGCCGGCAGCGATGCCACGTCGCGTTCGCTGACCAGCCCTCGTTCGAAACGGACCGGCGGGCACGCACCCGGCGTCGGCGCGTGCGGCATGTGGGCCTGCACCGGTGCCGGGGATGCCGTGTCGGCAAGGCGGAACACATGCCGCCCCGCCTCGATGTCGGCGCGCAACCGACCGTCCTGCGCGGCGCGCAAAAGGCGCTTCACGAAGGCCGCCAGATCGGCGTTGGAGCGGATCGTCACCAGTTCCTCGGTGATCTGCGGCCGTTCCTGCGGCGCCGCGCCCATTCGCCCCAGCTCTTCGGCCAGGACTTCGCGTATGAGATCGCGCAACTCCGACATCAACGCGCCCCCGCCGCGTGCAGCGCCGCCTCGGCCGCGTCGCGGGCATTGCGCACCTCGGCCTCGTCACCGGCCAGATACAACCGCCCGTTGGCGCCGATCATGCGGTAGTCGATGACCTTGACGTTTGCCTCCTTCTCGGCCTCGTTGCAGGCAAGAATGGCGTAGGAGGCCGAGCGGCATTCGAGCAGATACAGGCTGTCGCCGGCCACGATCATCGAGCCCAGCTTGTTGCGGTTGATGAGAAAGGCGTGCTGGCGGTCCACCCGCGTCACGATCTTCGAGGCCAGAATCTGCGGCGGCGCCACGTCGTCGCGGCTGGCGCCCAGCGCATCCAGAACCGCCTCGGCGCCGGCGTGCACCTCGGCCGTCGAGCGGGAATGAAATTCCAGCGTGCCGAACTGGCGTTCGACCACCAGCAGGCCGGCCCTGACCTCGGCACTCTTCAGCGCCACGTCGGTCAGCGCCTCGATGTCCAGCCCCGGCGCGATCTCGATGATCTGCGCGGCCATGCGCGCCCGCGGCAGCGATCCGCGCATCCAGGTGGAGATATAGGCCAGCGTCTGCGGCTGCAGCTGGTCGATGAAGATGAAGGAACGAAGCTCGGCCATGGTCTACTTTCTCATCAGGTCGCGGAGTTCCTCGGCGATCAGCCGGCGCAGCTCGTCCCGCGTCGGCCCGTCAATCCCGCCGGCAAGGGGGGCGGCGCTGGCGGGTGGCTGCGGGCGCGTCTGGCCGGGCACGCCGTCGGCGGGCGCGGGCGGCAGCGGGCCGCGGAAATCGGGGCCCAGCCCGCGATAGTTGCCGAAGGGTTCGTCGGCGTCCGAGTTGTGGGCAATGCGCGTCCAGTGCACCAGGTGCTGCGGTCCGACGTTCTCGCCGATGGACGAGCGCCCGAAGAACCCCGTGCCGATGGTGAACGTCGGGGCGAGGTTGGTGGCAAAGCCGGCCGCCCCCTGCGAACAGGGCGCGTTGACGACGACGCGGTAGGCTTCGACCATCGCGGCATAGCGCATCACCATCGCCTCGTCGCGGGCGTGGATGGCGGCGGAATGCCCGGCCCCCGACAGGCGCAGTACCGCGCGGGCCTGCCCCAGCGCCTGTTCGCGGCCGCGGGCGACATGGAAGGCCAGCACCGGGCACAGCTTTTCCCGGCTCAGCGGTTCGTCCACGCCGATCTGCGTGATCGGGGCGACGAGGATCTTCGTCGAGGATGGCACCCGGATGCCGCATTCCTGCGCAATCCACGTGGCATCGCGGCCGATGGCCTCGATGTTGAAGCCGCGCGCATGGAACAGAAAGCGGCGCAGGCGGTCCACCTCCTCTTCCTCGCACAGATATGCCCCCGCGGATTTCAGCGCGCGGCGCAACTGTGTCTCTGCCTCGGGCGTGGTGATGAGCACGCTTTCATTGGTGCACAGAACCGAGTTGTCGAAGGACTTGGACGCCACGATGTGCCGGGCCGCATCAGCGATGTCGGCCGAGGCGTCCACGAGGACCGGTGCATTGCCGGGGCCCACCCCGATGGCCGGGTTGGACGAGGAATAGGCCGCCCGCACCATTGCCGTTCCCCCCGTCGCCAGGATGACGTTGGTTCGGGGCGAGGTCATGAATGCCTCGACCACCGGGATGGAGGGGTTTTCGATGATCTGGATCACCGCCTCGGGCGCGCCGGCCGCGACGGCTGCTTCGCTCAGCGCGCGGGCGGCTTCGGTCGAGGCCTCTCTTGCCGCCGGATGCGGGCTGATGACGATGGCGTTGCGGGTCATCAGGGCCAGAAGCACCTTGAAATGCAGCGTCGCGATGGGGTTGGTCGAAGGCGTGAGCGCAAAGATCACCCCCGCCGGGCGCGGGATCTCGACGATCTTGCGGGTTTCGTCCACGCGGGCGTTGACGAAATCCTGATCGCGGTAGAAATCGACCAGCGGTCTGGCGGTAAGCTCGTTCTTGATCTTCTTGTGCGCGGCCACGCCAAAGCCGGTTTCCTGCACCACCGCTTCGGCAAAATGCGCGGAATGGTCATGTGCCCGCGCCGCCACCGCATCGACGATCGCCATTGTCGCGTCGCGATCGTAGCGGGCGAATGCGGTCGCCGCCCAGCGCGCGCGCTCCAGCATCATGTCGGCCATCCCGTGACGCGCCGCCGGGGTGCCGGAAATGTCGATCAGCGTGCGGATTTCCGCTTCCATCACAGCATCCTCCGGCGGTCGCCCATCACGTCCTCGCGCGCCTGTTCGACGGCGATCGCCATGATCCGCAGCGTTTCCTCGGCATCACGCTGGGTCAGCAGCAACCCCGGCTTGAACTGCAGGACCCGGGGATCCAGCGTCGAGAAGATCGCCCAGACGCCGTTTTCGTAAAGCCGCTTCATCACCGGCTTGGCGCCCTGCGGATGGTTGAACTCCAGCCCCATGATGACCCCGTGCTGGCGGATGCCGACAAAGAAATCGGGGAATGCCGCGCGGATGTCGTCCAGTCCCGCGCGCATGAAATCGGCGATGTAGCGCACCATCGACCGCACCGCCGGGCGCTGGACGATCTCCAGCGTCTTCATCGCCACGATGCAGCCCAGCTCGGCCCCGCCCATGGTCGAGATATGGCCGAAGCCGTCCTCCTTCAGCCACGCGCCCGAGCGATCGGTGAGCAGGACGCAGGCGATGGGATACATCCCCCCCGAGATGCCCTTGCCCACCACCATGATGTCGGGGACCACGCCGTAGCGGGTGCAGCCCCACATCTCGCCGGTGCGCATCAGCCCGGTCTGAACCTCGTCGGCGATATAGAGCGCGTCGTAGCGTTCGCACAGCGCCTTGACCGCGGGCAGGTAACCTTCCTGCGGCATCGGGAAGCCGTAGGTGGCGGGAATGGTCTCCATGATCACGGCAGCCACGTCGCGCCTGCGCAGGGCATCCTCCATGGCGTTCAGATCGTTGAAGGGCACCTGCACGAATTCGCCCTGCGTGTCCTCGGACAGGAACAGCTTGGAGAAGCGGTCGTCGCCGGTCTTGACCGCAAGGCCCGTATGGCCGTGATAGGCCTTGATGATCGACACGATCTTGCGCTTGCCGGTGGCGTGGCGGGCGCTTTTCAGGGCGATGTCGATGGCCTCGCCCCCGCCCGAGCCATAGGCGGTATAGTGGAAATCCGGGCCCGGCGCACAGGCGGCCAGCGCCTCGGCCAGTGCCGTGCGGGCCAGCGCCGGGAAGTGGTGGTTGCCCATGTCGAAGCGTTCGGTGCCGGCCTTGAGCACCTCGACCAGCTCGGGGTGGCGGTGGCCCAGATTGTAGGTGCCGCCGTTGAGGTGCATGTCGATCAGGCGGCGACCGTCCATGTCGAACAGGTAGTATCCCTCGCGACGGTCGATCACCAGATCGACGCCCATGTCGATCCAGTCCTGCGTCTTGCCGGGGTTCCAGAAGGCCTTGGAACGGGCCAGAAATTCCTCTTTTGCCTGGCTCACTGCGACTTCCCTCCATCGGTATCCCGACTATTCGTGATTCCCCCCCGTGCCGCTTGACAGGTCGTGCGGCAAAGTTGACAGCGCCGCGGCGCCTAGGGCGAATTCACCAGCCAGTCCCGGCCGAGTTCGGCGGTCACGCGGGCAAAGCCGGGGGCCAGCTGCTGTGGCTCTGGCGCCTCGATATGGCTCCCGATCCAGGCCAGAAGCGCCATGCGCCGAAGCATCACGAAGGTGTCGATTTCCCGCTCCTCCTCGGCCGAAAGGGAACGTACCGAGCGATAGCCGCGCACCCAGGCGTCCTTCATCGCCGGCACGCGCGGGTCGTCCTCGATGAAGCTGATGGCAGTGGCGAAATCGTAGAGGTACCAGCCCAGACCGCAGTCGTCGAAATCGATCAGGTGGATGTGATCGCCCTTCACCAGCAGGTTCGCCAGCCGCATGTCCGCGTGGATCAGCCCGTAGCGTTCGGGGCCCCTGCCGAAAGCCTTGAGCCGGGCGCGAATGCGCGTTTCCACCTCTTCCAGCGTGTCCCGGATCTCGCCCGACACGTCGGGCCCGTCGCGCCAGTCGCCCCAGGTGGGGTCGGGGCCGAACACCGCCTTTTCGTCCCAGACCAGCCGTTCGAAGAATGGCGGCCATGTCCAGCTGCGGGAATGTTCGTGCGTGCGCGCGGCAATCGCGCCGAGCGTTTCGAAGTGATCCGTCATGTCGCCGCTTTCGTCGGGGGCGTCGCCCTCGACGAATTCGAACAGCACCATGAAGCGCGGTGCCGGCAGTCCCTCGACGATGCCCGACTGGATGCGCCGGCCGTTGCGCCCGGCATGAACCGCGGGCGTTTCCACCACGCCGTCGGCGCGCAGCGCGTCGGTCCAGGCCAGTTCGGTCTCAATCGCCTTTTCGGAGTGGTAGTTCTCGCGGTGGATGCGCAGGATCGCGCGCCAGCCACCCGGCGCCTCGACCAGGTAGGTGGCGTTTTCGGAAACGTTGATGAGCCGGGCGGTCGCGCCCTCGGGGATGTCCCACAAGGGCAGCGACTGCGCCGCCAGCCGGTCCAGCAACCGCAGCGTTTCCTCAAGCGACATTTCGGAATGCGACATGGTCTTACCGCCCCTCCCGCGTCAGATTTCGTCGATCGCTTCCAGCGATTCGGGCAGGATCTGTCCGCCATCCACCACGATCTGCTGGCCGGTGATGTAGCCGGCCTCGTCCGAGGCGAAGAACAGCGCCGCGTTGCCGATGTCCTCGACCGCGCCCAGCCGCTTGAGCGGGATCGAGGCGGCCATGGTGTCCAGATATTCCTGCCCCAGGTCCTGCAGCCCCTCGGTGTAGATGTTGCCCGGCATCACCGCGTTGATGGTGGTGTTGTAGCGGGCAAGCTCCATCGCCGCGGTCTTGAGGAACCCCAGCTGCCCGGCCTTGGAGGCGCCGTAATGGGCCCAGCCGGGAAAGCCCGTGACCGGCCCGGTGATCGACGAGGTGAGCACCACCCGCCCCTTGCCCGCCTTCTCGAAATGCGGGATCGCCGCCTTCACGCAGAAGAAGGCCGAGCGCAGGTTGGTGGAAAGCACATGGTCCCAGTCGGCGGGGGACATGTCCACGATCTTGGCCTGCGGAAAGATGCCCGCATTCGCGCACAGCACGTCCAGCCCGCCCTGCACCGCCGCGGCGCTGTCCACCATCGCGCGCACGCTCTCCCAGTCGGATACGTCGCACAACTCGTAGCGCACCTGCCCGCCGGCGGCGTTGAGCTCGTCGCAGGTCGCCTTCAGCGCCTCCTCGCCGCGGGCGGTGATCGTCACCTTCGCCCCCTGTGCGGCGAACACCTTGGCGATGCCCCGGCCGATCCCCTTGGAGCCGCCGGTGACGATGACGCTTCTGTCCTTGAGTGAAGTCAGCATGTCTCTCTCCTTGTAAGGTCAGTTCTGCAGTTCTCGTGATGTCCGGATGGACCGGATCATCCAGGCGATGGCAAAGGCCAGCATGATGAGCAGGAACGACCCCGCCACCGACAGCACGCCCAGTGTCGGCACCAGCGGCGAATAGCCCGAAACCATCTTGGCGTAGAGCCACTCGGGCAGGGTCGAATCGGCCCCCGTGGTGAAAAGCGACAGCGGGAAGTTGCCCCAGCTCAGCAGGAAGGCGAACAGCCCCGCCGAGACGATCCCGGGCATCAGCAGCGGCAGGGTGATCTCGCGCAGGATCGTTGCTGTTGATGCCCCCATGTCGCGGGCGGCTTCCTCCAGTGCGGGGTCGAAGGAATAGGCGCGAATGGCGATGATCAGCGTGGCGATGGGGGCGATCCAGACCAGATGCGCCACGACAGCGGTTTTCCATGTCGGGATGATCCCCAGCGCGTTGAACCATATCAGCAGCGACAGCCCCAGCACCATCTGCGGGAAGAAGATGGGCAGCAGGATCAGTTTCTGGAACAGCGTGCGGTAGCGCCAGCGATAGCGGGCGAAGGCCAGCGCGCCGAAGAAGCCCACCACCATCGACACGGCGGTGACGATCAGCGCCACCTTGAGCGAGGTCGCGATCAGATCCTGGACCGAACCGCTCTCCAGCGCCTTGCCGTACCATTTCGTGGAATAGGCCCTGATCGGGAAGGTCAGGTAGCGCGCCCTGGAAACGGAAGCGAATCCCACCGACACCAGCGGCAGGTAGAGGAAGGCGATCACCACCAGCCCGTAGATCAGCAGCACGATGCGGGTCGAGCGCGACGGTCCCATCTCACTTTCTCCTGCCCATGATCGCGTCCAGATCCACCCGGCTGACCCCGAAAACCGCCAGCCCGCCGATGATCAGGATCAGCAGCACCGACAGCGCCGAGCCCAACGGCCAGTTCTGCCCGAAGGTGAAGGCGGTCTCCACGTCGTCGGCGATGACGATCACCGCCTGCCCGCCAAGGATCTTCGATTCCGCCACCGCCCCGGCGGCCAGCACGAAGGTCAGCAGCGATCCCACCACGATGCCCGGCGCCGCCAGCGGCAGGTCGATCTCGAACAGGATGCGGGCGCGCGAGGCGCCCAGGTCCGCGGCCGCCTGCCTCGCGTCGTCGGGGATCATCGAGATCCCCTGCGCCAGCGGGAACAGCATGAAGGGCAGATAGACATAGACCAGCCCGAAGACGATGATCGGCACGTTGTAGAGCGGGCTGTCGAACCCGACCCCGGTCCATGCGCGCAGGTGGCCTTCGATCAGCCCGCCCTTCATCAGCGTCAGCACCCAACCGAACAGGCGGATGTTTTCCGAGACGAACAGGCTCATGACCACGGCCACGGTCAGCACCAGCGAAAAGCGGCGGAACACCTTGGCCATGCCGAAGGCCAGCGGCCAGCAGATCAGGAACAGCAGCACCGTGGCCACCGCCGCCATGCCCAGCGACCACAGGAGCGAGCGGTAATATCCCTGTTCCACGATCACCCGGAACGAGGAGAAATCGGGCACGTTCAGCAGGCTGAACACTTTCTGCGGCATCACCGAGAAGATGGCGATGACCATGAGCGGTGCCAGAAACGACACCGCCAGCAGGGCCAGCAGCGGCAGCGCGCTGAGGACGCCGAGCTTGCGGTCAACGCGCTCCATCGCGGGCCTCCCGGATCAGGTGCGCGGCCTCGGCGTCAAAGCCCAGCGTTACCTTCTCTCCCGGCGTGCCGGAAAAGCGGTCCTCGCGCAGCTTCTCGATGGTCAGGGTGTACCCCGAGGCGGTGTTGACCTCGTACTGGATGCGCGAGCCGAGCTCGTATTCGCCGTGAAAGATGCCGCTGGCGACGAAATCGGCGGTCTCGCCCGGCGGCAGGAAGCGCATGAATTCGGGGCGCACCATGAGCGTTGCCGCCTCTCCAGCGGCCAGTTGCACGCCCATCCCGGATGCGTTCCCGTTCACGTAAAGCGCACCATCGGCGGAGATCAGGCCGCCATTCTCGGCGCCGGTGACATCGAAAAGATTCACCTCGCCCATGAACTCGGCCACGAAGCGGCTGACCGGACGGCTGTAGATCTCGTCGGCGATGGCGATCTGCTCGAACCGGCCGTCGCGCATGATGGCGATGCGGTCCGACATCACCATGGCCTCTTCCAGCGAATGGGTGATGTAGACGAAGGTCTTGCCGGTGCGCGCGTGCAGATCCTTCAGCTCCTTTTCAAGTGTCTTGCGCAGCCGGTAGTCCAGCGCCGAAAGCGGCTCGTCGAAGAACAGGATTTCGGGGTCGAAGGCCAGCGCCCGGGCCAGCGCCACGCGCTGGCGTTCGCCGCCCGAACATTGCGCCACGCCCTTGCCGTAATAGTCCTGAGGCAGCCGCAGCATGTCCAGCAGTTCCATCGCGCGGCGACGGCGGTCGGCCGGCGAAACGCCGCGGATCTTCAGCGGAAACTCGATGTTCTGGCCCACCGTCATGTGTGGAAACAGCGCCAGCGACTGGAACACCATGCAGGTGGGCCGCTCGTTGGCGGGGGTCTGCTCGATCCTGCGGCCGCGCAGCTCGATAGTGCCTTCGGTGACCTCCTCCATCCCCACCAGCAGGCGGATCAGGGTCGATTTCCCGCTGCCCGAGGGGCCGACGATGGTCAGGAACTCGCCCTCTGCAATATCCAGATCGATGCCGTGCAGCGCGGTGAAGGCGCCGAATTTCTTGACCAGGCGCCGAAGCCTGAGGATTGCGTCCGATGACATGGTGTTGCCTGTATGGATGTAGGATCACCCGGCCCCGGCACGCAACCGCGCCGGGACCGGTTCC
The DNA here is from genome assembly GCA_027000645.1 of Paracoccaceae bacterium. Taxonomy (GTDB): domain Bacteria; phylum Pseudomonadota; class Alphaproteobacteria; order Rhodobacterales; family Rhodobacteraceae; genus Jhaorihella. The sequence continues at coordinate 35,378 of JALTNO010000348.1, forward strand.
GGCGGGCCGATCAGGAACGGCGCGCCTTGGTATAGATGTCGATCAGCGCATCATAGGACGCCACCGGCGCGTAATCGAGCGAACGCGCCATTTCCTCTTCCAGGCTGTCCATCTGGATCGCATCGAGTTCGTCCTTGTCGAACAGTGCCATCACCTCGGGATTGCCCATCTGCGCGATCGGGTTGTAGGTGCCTTCGGCGAAGGCGACGACCTTGCAGATCTCGGGTTGCTGGACGAATTCGAGGAACGCCTCGGCCAGCGGCGAGGGATGCGGGTTGTTCACCGCCGAGGTCAGTTCGACCCAGACGACCCCGCCCTTGCCGCCCACCGGGCCGGAACTGGGCGTGATGCCGCGAATGTTGGTGGCGCCGTCGAACCGCGCCGGCGAGGCGGTATAGGTGCCGCCGGTGAAATAGGCGTCGATCTCGCCGTTGATCAGCGCCGTGTTCATCGCCACCAGGTCGTCGGTCAGCAGCTTGGCGCCGTCGAACAGCTGTTCGGCCACCGTCCTGAACTTCGCCTGCCCGGCCTCGTCCACCGGCGCGAACGGGTTCAGCCCCGCCGTCAGGCACATGTGGATCACGTTCCAGTTGTCATAGGTCAGGATGCCGTAGCGATCCTTCATGGCCGGGTCGAGGAACAGGTTCCATCCTTCGTCCTCGGCCATCTTGCGGCTGATCTTGTCGGTGTTCACGACAAAGCTGAACGGGCCGTAGCGCTGGGGCATGCCCAGAAGGTTGCCGTCATCGGCGAAGGCCAGCGGGTAGGGCTTGGCGAACTCCGGCGACATCTTCTCGAAATAGGGCATGAACCGCTCCTTGTTGAGCGGCCTGATGAGGTTTTCGGGATAGAGCTGATCGCGTGCCCAGGGCTGGTTGACGTTGATGAGATCCCAGACGTTGATTTCTCCGGCACGCAGCTTGTTGATCATGTCGGGGTCCGAGGTGCCGCTTTCGGCCCGGACCGAGGCGCCGGGATGGGCCTTGCGGAACGGCCCCAGCACATCGTCGGTGTTGTAGCCCTCCCAGCAGAGGATATTCATCTCGTTGTCGCGCCCGCCGGCCGCCCAGGCCGCACCGGCGGGTGTCAGTGCTACCGCACCCAGCGTGCCCAGCGCGCGCCCGGTAAACTGTCGCCGTGTCAGTTTCATGGTCCATTCCTCCCGTTGATGACCTTGTCGATCTTTCCGATTCTGATGATCAAGATTACGGAAAGGGCCGAGGCTCGGCTTGACAGCAGGGCTGCACAATTTAACACCCGCCGCCCGCCCGATTGCGGCATCCCCCTGTCGTTTCGGCCCGAGGGTTGGTGAACAAGTTAGGTTTTGTTTTGTCGCAATGCGGTCATGACCTATACTTCGCCTGATCGACGATCTGCTGCAACGATTCTGGCGGGCCCGAAATGCACCAGTCCAGCCAAGCCGTTGACGCGACGTTTCAGGGGCCTACCAAGGTCCTGGCCGCCGCGGCAACAGGCACGGTTTCGTTCTTCGAAAAGTCCGGTGGCGATGTTGACCGGATATTCGGCCGTGCCGGAGTGAGCACGGATGACCTCGAAAACCCGCTGGCGGAACTGAACCTGAAATCCTATTGCGCGCTTTTCGAAGAGGCTGCCCGGCAGACCGGCAACGACAATATCGGCCTGCGGTTCGGGCACGGGTTCCAGCCCCGGCAGCTGGGGGTTCTGGGCTATAGCGCCATCAGCGCACCGACCATTGCCGCCGCGTTGCGCAACCTCGAGAGGTTCTTTCCCGCGCATCAGGGGCTGACCAGCTTTCGGCTGATCCAGGAAAGCGGCATCCTGTGGCTGAGCTACCGCATCATCGACAGCCGCATCGAGCAACGGCGCCAAGACGCCGAGCTGTCGCTGGGCATGTTCTGCAACATCTTCAAGACCGCGCTGGGCGGGGATTGGGCGCCGTTGGAGGTGCGCTTCGAACACCCCCGCCCAGCGCGGTCTTGAAG